>NZ_JATABI010000004.1:0-139031 GCF_036533795.1 Vibrio sp. M250220
GGAAACCTCTACCACGCTTACCATGATGGGTTTTGCATCGCCATGCATCTACAGCTGAATCATCTATCCAGAACGTAACCGAGCCCCGTTTACACAGAGCCTTATTGTACTCCGCCCAGTTAGTTATCTTCTTTTTTGCCTTACCCATGCCACCACCGCTCTAACCATCATAAAGGGTCAGATCGCAAGACTCGAAAAAGGTTCAACTGATTTAGGCAACAACGCCCATTTAGTACGTTTGAATGACAGCCAATTAGTGTAAGTTGCTTATAAAAATAGTGCCGAGTGATCAGTGTCTACTGAACACTCGGCGAACCAATTGCTATAATTGTGAGGTAATGTAGGTTTTATAGCCGCCAATTAGATTCTTCGCTTTAAATCCCGCATTAACCAATTGACGGTACGCAACGTTACCTCGTAAACCTACCTGACAGTAAATCACGATCTCTTTATCTTTTGGTAGTTCATCCATACGTTGACGGAGTTGGTCTACTGGAATGTTAATCGCGCCTTCAATAAACCCTACAGACTCCAATTCACCAGGATTACGTACATCAAGCAACACCTGACTTTCCGACAGTTTGTCAATTTCATCAAAATGGATCGGTGTAGCATCGCCTTTGATGATGTTGTTGGCAACGAAAGCCGCTTGGTTAATTACGTCTTTTGCAGAACCATACGGTGGTGCATAAGTCAGCTCAAGGTGTTGAAGCTGTTCAACCGTCATACCTGCACGTTGCGCTACAGCCATTACGTCGATACGCTTATCGACGCCATCTTTACCTACCGCTTGCGCACCAAAGATCTTGCCTGTTTTTGGATCGAACAACATCTTGAACGAGACAATCTCAGCGCCTGGGTAGTAACTTGCATGGCTAGCGGTATGAACGTAGACCTTTTCGTACTCAACACCATCACGTTTAAGTTGTTTCTCGTTTTTGCCCGTTGAAGCAACCGCGAGGTCAAAAATCTTACAGATAGCCGTGCCTTGTGTGCCTTGGTAAGTTTCACTGCGTCCGAGCATGTTGTCGGCAGCCATACGACCTTGACGGTTAGCAGGGCCAGCAAGTGGAACTAGAGTTTGTGCACCCGTGACAAAGTCTTTTTCTTCGACTGCATCACCGACAGCGTAGATGCTAGGATCGCTTGTCTGCATCATTTCATTGGTGTAGATACCACCTAGTTGACCAATTTGAAGGCCTGCTTCTTTTGCTAACTTAGTCTCAGGACGCACACCGATAGCCATAATCAAGATATCAGTGGTCAGCGACTCGCCATTGTTGAGAGTCAGGTTGAGCTCACCTTCAATATGCTGGTGTTCGGTATCCTCACCAGCGCCGATGCTGGCAATATGTTCATTGGGAATGTATTCAACCGCTTGAAGCGCAACGCCCAGTTTTAAATCGATGCCTTTTTGACGAATTTCAGCGTGTGCAAAGCCCGCCATTTCACGGTCGACAGGTGTCATCACCTGATCTGCCATCTCAATCAGGGTGGTTTTAATTCCCAACTGGTGGAAAGCTTCCATCATTTCTAGACCGATGAATCCACCACCAACAACGGTTGCGTGCTCTGGCTTGTTCATCTGGATGGTTTGCATGATGCGATCCATATCAGGAATGTTACGCAGCGAGTGCGTCAGCGGGTTATCAATACCAGGGATTGGCGGAACGATAGGGCCTGCGCCTGGGCTAAGGAGCAAGAAGTCGTAGCTTTCCGTATACTCACTACCATCCAGTAGGTTCTTAACCGTAACCTGCTTGTTGTGTCGGTCGATAGATATGACCTCGTTCATAACACGAACATCAACGTTAAATCGAGCTAAAAAGCTTTCTGGAGTTTGCAAGAGAAGCTTGCTGCGCTCTTTAATATCGCCGCCAATATGGTAGGGAAGACCGCAATTTGCAAATGAAACAAACGGGCCGCGTTCAAACATGATGATTTCGGCCTCTTCACTCAAGCGACGAGCACGAGCTGCCGCAGATGCGCCGCCAGCCACACCGCCGACAATTAAAATCTTAGTCATTAATAAACCTCAGTTAACGAAAGCCAAACTTTTTCAAAATGAAAACCGCTGGGCAGATACCAGTAAAGGCACTTTGAATCAAATTTACGCCGACAAAAACGGTTAACCATACAAAGTGACTACTGACTGTGAAAGTAAGTAGCACCGACAATAAAACCATACTTCCTGCTAGTACGCGAATCGCATTTTCCATTGTCATAATCGAGTTTCCTTGTTACCGATTAAATCGAATTAGGTTCAATATAGATCGTTCAATTAGAAAAGTCTAATGTTAATTTGTCTAATTTCATAACTACTAAATTAGAATTGACTAATTTTAATATTTGCGTAATATCTAGAGATGTAATCAATAAAGAGGCAAATCATGGCTACACAAGCAATGAACATCGCAGACATGCAGGACAACGCAACTCAGGCTGCTGATCTACTTAAAGTGATGGCGCATCCTGAGCGTTTAATGGTGCTTTGCCAATTGATTCAAGGTGAGGTGGGTGTAGGACAGTTGCAGCAAAGTTCTGCTCTAAGTCAATCTGCGTTTTCTCAGCACCTGACTGTGTTACGTAAGCATGACCTGATTCAGGCACGCAAATCCTCACAACAGGTTTTTTATTCACTTGCGGATCCACGTGTGGAACCGTTAATCCTGAGCTTACATAGCGTTTTTTGTAAATAAGAAGGTAATCATTTCGATGTTAGAAGTTGTTCCTTGGCACTCGTTATTTGGTGGAATGTTGCTCGGAGTCTCTGCGACTCTGTTGATGCTTTTTAACGGCAAAGTGGCCGGAATTAGTGGTGTGATAAATGGTTTGATCAGCCCACGAAGCGGTGAATTTTCATGGCGTCTGCTGTTTTTCACCGGCATGGTGTTAGGCGGACTACTGAGTGTAGTTCTGCTTGGCGTTGAAGTCCCAGTAACCGAAGGCATTTCTCTCTCTCTACTGATTTCTGCGGGTTTATTAGTGGGGTTAGGTACACGTATGGCGAATGGCTGTACTAGTGGACACGGTATCTGTGGCATTGGACGCTTATCGAAGCGTTCAATCATTGCCACCTGTGTTTTTATGTTGGTTGCTGGTGTAACCGTGTATTTCCGTTTACATGTTTTCCAATAAAGGCGGTTTGATGAACACTTTTTTATTTCGTTTATCTGCATTGATTAGCGGTCTATTGTTTGGCGTTGGTATGGCGCTGTCGGGAATGATTGAACCGCAAAAGGTGATTGGTTTTCTGGATGTTGCAGGACAATGGGACCCAAGTTTGGCATTTGTGATGGGCGGAGCATTGCTTGTTTTTATGCCGTGCTATTTTCTAGTGATCAAACCTCGTAAAGCATCTGTTACCGGATGCGAATATAGTTTGCCTAGAGCAAAAAACGTTGATTCAAAATTGATTTCTGGTTCGGCACTGTTTGGCCTTGGCTGGGGAATCGCGGGCATCTGTCCAGGTCCTGCGGTTGCAAGTCTCGGTCTAGGAAATCTATCTATTGTGATTTTCTTCTGTGCTATGGTCGTTGGCTCGCTGCTGGCGAAAGTCATATTCGACAAGAGCAATAACCAGTCACGTATTGTGAGATCCAGCTAGGATCCATTGGAGGAGACATGGAACGAGCGGCAACCAAGGATGGTGTGATTCATTCTGTAATGAATAGCTTCTTCCCAGCAATATTGATTTTTATGTTATTGGTAGTTGGAGCGGCTGCATTATGGCTGACGCCAAAAGAGGAAGACCCGCAAATTGTTGTTCCGATGGCGGACGTATTGATTTCTGCGCCTGGACTCAGCGCCCAGCAGGTTGAAAATCAAGTCACTGAGCCCTTGGAAAAACTCCTAAGTCAGATTGACGGTGTCGAATATGTTTACTCTGCATCAATGGAGGGGGCGGCACAGGTCATCGTTAGGTTTTACGTCGGTGAGCCACGTGAAGCGGCGCTAGTCAAACTGTATAATAAGCTCTATTCAAACCAAGATCGTATTCCCCCTTCGGTAAGCCGCTGGTTAGTCAAGCCGATTGAAATTGATGATGTGCCTATCGTCGTTGCTGCGATCTATTCGACTGATGCAGACAAGGTTGACCGCTATCAACTGCGTCGAATTGCTGACCAAGCGACTCTGGGTATTAAAGCCCTGCCTTTGACCAACAGCGTTGCCGTTATTGGTGGTGAGTCGAGAAAGATTCACATCGAGCTTGATTCACTTGCCATGGCTAACTTTGGTGTCACAGTGAGCGATTTGAGCTATGCACTGAGCGTAAGTCATACCAAATCCCAAGCAGGCGCGGTGCAAATAGCAGGGCAGCAGTTCCAACTCGAGTCCGGTCAGTTGTTTAAATCTGCGCAAGATATTCAGGATCTTGTCATTGCAGTCGTCAACAATAAACCTGTCTACTTGCGCGATATTGCCTCTGTCGTTGATGGGGCTTCTGAAGCGGCAACCGATACTTGGTATATCTCTTCAGAAACCGCAACTGAGTATCCAGCGGTGTTTATCTCTGTCGCGAAGCAAAAAGGATCGAATGCGGTCGATGTGGCTCAATCAATAGTTGATAGATTTGACTTGCTTCAAGACGAGCAATTTCCCAGCGAAGTTAAGGTCGATATTATTAGGAACTATGGTCAGACCGCTGACGATAAGGTGTCTAACCTGGTCTCTAGCTTAGGCGTTTCAATCGTTACCGTGGTGGTATTTGTCGGTCTGTTCCTTAACTGGCGTAGTGCACTTGTGGTGGGTATTGCTATCCCTATTAGCTATGGGGCGGCGTTGGGAATGGATTTGCTGTTTGGCTACTCAATTAACCGCGTTACCCTGTTTGCACTGATTTTGGCGTTGGGTTTGATTGTCGACGACCCGATCGCGAGCATTGACAATATTGAACGTTTTCTAAAACGAAAAGACTTGTCTCGTTCCAAGGCCATTGTGGCAGCGATGGCAGAGATTCGCAGTGCACTTTTAATGTCCACAGTCGCGATTGTGATTGTCTTTACCCCGATGTTTTTTATAACCGGAATGATGGGGCCTTACATGGCACCGTTGGCATTCAATGTTCCTATCAGTGTTATATTCAGTACTATCGTCGCGTTCTTTATTACGCCTTGGTTAGCCAAAAAACTTCTTAAAGCGACCAAGCAACAAGACCATTACCAAATAGAAAATTCCGCGCTATACAAACTTTACGCGAGAGTTTTGACGCCTCTGCTTGCCAGTCGTCAGAAGGCGTGGTTGTTCTTAGGCTTAGTTGCGATCTTGTTTTTTGCCGCGGCAACCTTACCTGCTTTGCGTCTCGTTCCGCTTAAACTTTTGCCTTATGACAATAAGAATGAGTTTCAACTGGTGTTGAACATGCCGGAGTCCGCCAGTTTTGCTGATACTTCAAATGCATTGCGCGTATTCGCAGATTATTTATTACAAGTACCAGAAGTCGAGTCAGTCTCGGGGTTTGCGGGATTAGCGTCTCCGATGGACTTTAATGGTATGGTTCGTCATTACTTTATGCGTAGTGAACCGTATCAAGGTGAGTTGAGAGTGGTACTGGTAGAAAAACATAGCCGCTCAATGCAATCACACCAAATTGTTACGCGACTCAGGGAGGATTTGGAGTCTATTGCACGAGAACAAGACGCAGAGATACAGTTAGTCGAAGTACCGCCAGGCCCTCCGGTGATAGCGACCATCACGGCGGAAGTGTATGGAAATGAGCAGACAAGCTACCAAGAATTGATTACGCAGGCAGACATCGTTGCGCAGAGACTCAGAAGCGAAGCCTTTGTATCAGAGGTCGACACCAGTGTTCAGAAGCAACTGGAGACTTGGCAGTTTATAGTTGATCAGGAGAAAGCTGCGCTTTCAGGCATTTCAGTCCAAGATATCAATGCCACCATAACGGCGGCCAATAAAGGGCAAGTGCTCGGTTATCTGGCCAATGCACAAGAAGTAGCGGCGCTGCCGATAGAAATTCGTCTACCAAGAGGTGAGCGTGATTCTTTAGACAGCTTGTTGCAACTCTATGTTCGTGGGCAAGCAGGGGTGGTGAAAGTGGCCAGTCAAGGTACGTTTAGTGATGCACCACAGCCTTTAGTTCAGTTATCGGAACTGGGTGAGTTTGTAAAAAGAGCGGTGGATAGTCCTATTTATCACAAGAATCTCAAACCTGTGGTGTATGTCTATGCAGAGTCAGTTGGCCGTGTGCCTGGTGAGATCGTTGCTGACGTTATTGCAGATCAAAATAGGCATAGTGAACGTGAACTTACCGACTGGAGCAATCGTACTTATTTTAGTAACGGTTCAGGCCAAAATTGGCAGTTGGACGATAATATTCATGTGGTCTGGAGCGGAGAAGGGGAATGGAAAATCACGGTTGATGTATTTCGTGACCTCGGAATCGCATATGGTGCGGCTTTGCTAGGCGTGTTTGTTGTGATGCTAATTCAGACGGGGCTGCCTGCTGTCTCTGGCATTATTATGCTTGCTATACCGTTAACCGTGATTGGTATCATGCCGGGATTTTGGCTATTAAATAGCTTGTCGAGCGGCATAAATGGTTATCCAGACCCGGCACTATTTACGGCAACCGCGATGATCGGAATGATTGCATTGGCGGGTATTGTGGTGCGTAACTCTCTTGTTCTCATTGAGTTTATTCAGCAATCCTTGGCTCGCGGCGAATCGTTAAACAATGCTCTACTTCAATCGGGCGCAGTTAGGATGAGACCGATATTACTAACAGCGGGTACTACGTTACTGGGTAACATCGTTATTACGCTCGATCCAATATTCAATGGATTAGCATGGGCAATTATTTTTGGTATTACCGCTTCAACGATATTTACGCTACTGGTTATTCCAGTGGTCTATAACCTCGCTTATCAGAATAAACAGGGCCATGGACTTCCTGTCTTGGAGGATGAACAATGATCAATCGTAAACTTTTATTAGGAACCGTTCTCTTCGCCGGACTTGCATTGGTCTTCCTCTATATGGCAGGCGTGTTCACACCTAAAGTCTCTACTCAAATGCAAACACGCGATGCAGTCAGTCAAACACAGCCAGTTGTCACTTTGGTTGCTACCGAAGAACGTGTAATGCGACAGTTTCCGGGAACCGTCGTCGCGGATCAAAAAGCGACGATAGCCGCGAGATTAACGGCAACGGTTGTCGAAGTGCTGGTTGAAGTGGGTCAGCCAGTCCGTAAAGGAGACGTGTTGCTGAGATTAGAAAGTGATGACCTTAATGCTCGAGTCAGGCAGACAGAGCAAAGCTTGTCATCTTCACAAGCGCAGTTAAATGCAGCGCGTAAAGAATATGCGCGAATCAAAGAGCTCCTGAACAAGAAATTGGTACCGCAAGCGCAATTCGATCAGGCTGAGAGTACGTTAAAGACGGCAATAGCGAATTTGGAGCAGGCGCGCGCGGCTGTTTCAGAAGCAGAAACAACGTTTGGTTTCAGCGTAATTACGGCCCCTTTTGATGGTGTTATTACCCACAAACCGATTAACTCAGGTGACACAGCGACACCAGGTATGGCGTTGTTGTCGATGTACAATCCAGACTCACTCATCGTTGAAGCGGATGTTGCCGAATCCGTCATGCCTGCTTTGTCGATAGGCGCGACGTTAGCGGTTGAGATCCCGACTTACCAGTTGGTGTTAGATGCGAACATCAATGAAATTGCGCCGGCGGCGGATAGCGGGTCGCGCAGTTACCTAATCAGATTGGGTTTCGATACCGAACATACACTCTATCCAGGCAATTTTGCCCGAGTATCTGTTGATCTAGGCAGTGAAAAAGTACTCAAAGTCCCGGTTGCTGCTATCTATCAAGTCGGTCAACTAGACTACGTTAAAGTGGTCGAAGAGGGGATGGTTCACACTCGACTTGTCCAATTGGGGGATGATTTCCGAGTGCGAAAAGGGCTTGTTGAAGGGGACGTTGTACTACTTAATCCCCGTGATTTGTAGCTAATGAATTTCAGTGCTCAGAGGGCAATGGTCGCTGAGTTGATGGTTAATCACGTCGCTGATCGTAAACACATTTTGCTTGGGTGTCGATGCGGTTAGCGTGTCACTCACAATGATATGATCGATGAGTGAACGAAATTGGTGGGTCTTATTCGGGTTGTTGCGTGACTTCACTTTACAATCCGCCCGACTGGCTTGTGATGCCAGTGATGCGCGAGTCTGGTCTGAGATACCTTTCCATAACCAATCATTTTGATACCCCATGTTGTGGTTAAAATCCCCAAGGATGATATAGGCTTCTTGTTTGGACTCACGAAGCCTTATCCAGTCATTGAGAGCTTGCCCTTGTCCCTTGAGTGTTTGGCACGCTTGGCTGTTATTAAATCGACCTGAACAGCCTGCTTTCAGATGAACGGAAAGCGCATGAAGCGGTTGATTGCTTGTTGGCTCAATGATGATGTAACTAGCGAAACGCAGTTTACTGTTGTTAGCGTTATCAAGACGAAGGTCTTTGGCGTTAGCCACTTTAATTCCTTTTCTAACCGCAAAGCCAGTGTATTGATTGATGCTATCAAATTGGTGACGCTGGTTGCTGCTTTCACTCCGCTCGGAAAAGAACGTTTGATATTTTGAGCCAATGACCTTGGTCAATACTTGCGCATCGTTCACTTCCTGAAATGCGACGACATCACTATTGATGTCGATAAAGTGACGCTTTAGTAGCTGATAGTCCGCGTTGCTTCTCTGCGAAGCAGAAAACTCAGGTGATGGCTGGCTGCTTAGCCATTCAAAATTCCATGTTGAAAACGTCATCTGTGGTGCTGACACAGCAGGAAATGAAAAGACCAACAGGAGTGACGCAAAATTTGACCACGTTTTAGGGGCTATCATAGGATTTAATTCATGAACAGAGTTGCAGCCTTTATCCTATAAGAGGTCATAAAATTGCAAGTAGATTTAGTAGCATTTTTGCAATTTTCATCATTTTATTCTCATCTGAGATCAACCCCACTAAGATCGATTTGATCTTGAGCGAGGCTCTCCTTTTGTTGATCAAAATCAATACTTTTGCCTCCCTCATCTCGTTAAATACGCCACAATATATAGTGTCAGTCGAACAAGAAATCGCCCTATATAGTGTATTTGTGGATAAGTCTGTGGGTATGCTGGGGTAAGGAGAAAAGGTGAAACCAATCGTAATCAAGCGTGATGGCTCAAGAGCTCCGTTTAGCAGGGATCGCATTCAAGCTGCAGTGGAATCAGCAGCCGAGCACGTAGACCAAGAAATCGCATTATACGCACTGAATGTTGCGTTAGCGGTAGAGCTTCAGCTAAAAGATCACGATGAAGTCCACATCCACGAAATCCAGACCCGAGTAGAAAATGAGTTAATGCAAGGGCCTTATAAGTCTTTGGCACGTTCATACATCGAGTATCGTCATGATCGTGATATCGCACGTGAGAAGCAGAGCACGTTGACGCGTGAAATTGAAGGTCTTATCGAAGAGAGTAACGTTGATCTAATCAACGAAAACGCCAACAAAGACGGTAAGGTCATTCCAACTCAGCGCGACCTATTAGCGGGTATTGTTGCGAAACATTATGCCAAGACGCACATTTTACCACGTGATATTGTTCAGGCTCATGAGATGGGCGATATTCACTACCATGACTTAGATTACGCACCGTTTTTCCCGATGTTTAACTGCATGCTGATTGATTTACAAGGCATGCTGACACACGGTTTCAAAATGGGTAATGCTGAGATAGACACACCGAAATCCATTTCGACTGCAACTGCGGTAACGGCGCAGATCATTGCTCAGGTCGCCAGTCATATCTATGGCGGAACAACCATCAACCGCATTGATGAAGTTCTAGAGCCTTATGTGATGACCAGTTATCACAAGCATTTGGAGATCGCCAAAGAGTGGGATATTCCCAATCCTGAAGCGTTTGCCTCCGCTCGTACAGAGAAAGAGTGTTATGACGCGTTCCAATCACTAGAGTATGAAGTTAACACACTCCATACAGCAAACGGCCAAACGCCATTTGTGACCTTTGGCTTCGGTCTGGGTACAAGTTGGGCGTCACGATTAATTCAGCAGTCAATTTTGAAAAATCGTATTGCGGGTCTAGGTAAAAATCGTAAAACGGCTGTGTTTCCAAAGCTAGTGTTTGGCATTAAAGATGGGTTAAACCACAAGTCTGAAGATCCAAACTACGATATCAAGCAGTTGGCGCTGGAGTGTGCTTCGAAACGCATGTATCCAGATATTCTCAACTACGACAAAGTGGTAGAGATTACGGGGTCATTTAAGACGCCTATGGGCTGTCGTAGCTTCTTGGGTACCTACCAAGAGAATGGCGAGTTAGTCCATGAAGGACGCAACAACTTAGGCGTGGTAAGCCTTAACTTGCCGCGAATTGCGATTGCTGCCAACCGTGATGAGCGCCAGTTCTACAAGCTATTGGATGAAAGACTGGATCTGGCTCGTCGCGCGCTAGAGACTCGAATTTCACGTCTAGAAAATGTCAAAGCACGGGTAGCACCGATTCTTTATATGGAAGGGGCTTGTGGTGTGCGACTAAAAGCTGACGAACCGATTGCCAACATCTTCAAAAACGGCCGTGCATCGATTTCTCTTGGTTACATCGGTATTCACGAAACGATCAATGCCTTGTTTGGTGATGAAACACACGTCTATGACGATGCTGAACTGCGTCAGAAAGCGGTGGATATCGTCAAGTATCTAAAAGACAAAGTGAATCAGTGGGCAGAAGAGTCTGGTTATGGCTACAGCCTATACGGTACACCAAGTGAGAACCTGTGCAGCCGTTTCTGTCGTATTGATACTAAAGAGTTTGGTGTTATCAAAGGTGTGACAGATAAAGGTTACTACACCAATAGTTTCCACCTCGATGTGGAGAAAAAGGTTAACCCTTACGACAAGATTGATTTTGAAATGCCTTACCCACAAATCTCGAGTGGTGGTTTCATTTGTTATGGCGAATTCCCGAACATGCAACGCAATGTTGAAGCGTTAGAAAACGTCTGGGATTACAGTTACAGCCGCGTACCTTATTACGGAACAAATACGCCAATCGATGAGTGTTATGAGTGTGGCTACAATGGTGAGTTCGACTGTACCAGTAAAGGCTTCACTTGCCCGAGCTGTGGGAACCATGACTCGACTAAGGTATCTGTGACACGTCGTGTGTGCGGCTATCTAGGTAGCCCAGATGCACGTCCGTTTAACTTCGGTAAACAAGAAGAAGTTAAACGTCGCGTCAAGCACCTATAAATCGGGTAGTTGAATTGCAACACTAACAAGTAACATTGAGCCCAAAACTGGGCTCAATTTGTTTGAATGAGTAAAGTATGAATTACCACCAATATTACCCCATAGACGTTGTAAATGGTCCAGGCACGCGTTGTACGCTGTTTGTCTCTGGTTGTGTGCATCAGTGTCGCGGTTGTTACAATCAGTCTACTCAACGTTTGGATTCGGGTATCCTGTTTACTCAGCAGGCAGAAGATCAAATCATTGCTGATCTCAACGATACGCGTATCAAACGCCGTGGGTTATCGTTGTCGGGGGGAGATCCACTTCATCCGGCCAATGTACCTCATATACTCAAACTGGTTAAACGAGTACGAGAGGAGTGTCCAAATAAAGATATCTGGGTATGGACTGGTTACACATTGGCAGAGCTTGATGATGCGCAACGTGAAGTAGTCCAATATATCGACACTCTGATTGATGGTAAGTTTGTACAGGACAAACGCGATCTTAACCTTGAGTGGCGTGGGAGTTCGAATCAGATTATTCACCGCTTTAAAATCGATTAGTAGAATTTGCTGCAAAAAGGGCGAAAGTTAAATAAATGTTAAATGATTCGGATTTTTATCCTGTTTTGCACTTTAGCGCTGAAATTTTATTTCTAGATTTATAAATTAGATGTTAACTTGAAGGCCGTTACTTGAATTTCAAAGGGTTGTGACTTTCATGTTCTCTCATTTACCGACTCCTACATTGGATCCTATTCTTTCTTTATCCGTTGCTTACCGCAACGATCCACGCGCCGAAAAAGTTGATCTTGGCATTGGCGTGTATAAAAACAGTGCTGGTGAAACGCCAGTAATGAAAGCGATTTCTCAGGCACAAGACATTGTTGTCGCCACACAAAAAACGAAATCTTACGTTGGTTTGGCGGGGTGTGAAGAGTTTAACCAGTCAATGATTGACTTGTTACTTAAAGGCACTTCAGCGATGGATCGTGTTGCTGCAATCCAGACTCCGGGTGCAAGCGGTGCACTACGTATGTTGGGTGACCTGATGAGGGTAGCCCAGCCAAATACGACGGTTTGGATTTCCAATCCTAGTTATGTCAACCACCGACCAGTAATGGAAGCGGCAGGTCTTAAAGTTAAGCACTACAGCTATTTTAGTCCTGAAACTAAGCAAGTTGATGTTGCTCGTATGATGGATGATCTTGCACAAGCGGGTCCTGAAGATGTGGTTTTACTTCATGGTTGTTGCCATAACCCAACAGGTGCCGACATCAATTTCGATGCTTGGAAAGCGATTACAGAGTTGTCACAGAAAAATGGATTTATTCCCTTTGTTGATATTGCTTACCAAGGATTTGGTGATGGTCTAGAGCAAGACGCACAAGGTCTTCGCCACATGGCTAACAACGTGGAAGAAATGCTGATTACCACCTCATGTTCGAAGAATTTTGGTCTTTACCGTGAACGTACCGGTGCTGCAATCGTGGTTGGTAAGTCGGTCGAAGATGTCAGTAATGCGAAAGGTAAGCTTCTCACTCTGGCTCGTGCAACTTATACCATGCCACCCGATCACGGTGCAGCATTAGTCAAAACTATCTTGCAAAATCAGGAGCTAACCGCAGTTTGGAAGCAAGAGTTAAGTGAAATGCAGCAACGATTGTTAAACCTTCGTCAGACTTTGTGTCATGAATTGAGAAATAGCCACAATACTTCACAATTCGATTTTATTGAGAGCCACAAAGGCATGTTTACTGTGCTAGGCTTTAGCCAAGACCAAATGATGCAACTCCGTGAACAATATGGAATTTATGGAGTAGGCGATGGTCGGATCAACATCGCAGGTTTAACTGAGAAGGACATTCCTTACGTAGCCGAAGCGATTGTGAACGTTTCATAAGTGTTTTGGGGCGAGTTTTCGCCCCTTTTAACACAGCAGTTTGTCAAAATTAGGTGACCGAATGAATAATACGTGGAAAGCACTAATTCCATTTATGCTAAGTGGCGGTTTAATCGCTTGTTCGACAACGGGACAACCTCCTGTAGAACCCGAGCAAAAACCACAGATTGAAGAACCCAAGGTTGAAAAACCGCAAATCGAAGAGCCGAAGCAAGAAATTGAAAAGCCAGTTGCGCCAGTCGTAAAACCTCAACAACCTGTCGTTGAATTAAAACCGAAAAAAACCTCTGATGGTAAATTGTTGCTGGGCGAAGAAGAGTGGGTCTATGTTCCGGGCTTAGATGCCAATTTCAAAGCGCGCGTAGATACCGGAGCGACAACCTCTTCTATCAGTGCAATCGATATTGTTCCTTTTGAGCGCGATGGTAAAGATTGGGTCAAATTCAAGATCGAGCATGAAGGTATCAAGAGCAAAGAAATTGCTCTGCCTGTTCAACGCTGGGTTAAGATCCGCCAATCAAGTGCCGATGGTAGCCACGAGCGCGCGGTTGTGGAAGCATGGATTCAAGTGGGCGAGTTGAAAGAGAAAACAGAATTTACTCTGGCCGATCGCACCCACTTAACGTTCCCACTATTACTCGGACGTAGCTTTTTTAAAGATGTTGCCGTTGTCGATGTCAGCAAAAAATACATTCAAGATAAGCACAAATAATTTATCTAATGGACCAATATTAAGACCAGCACTAGGATTATGTGCTGGTTTTTTTATCTCTCTAGATCATGTTTTTGTTTAATGAATCAGCATCATAATTAACATTGAGTTAATATCTGGCCGAAAAGTCAGCAGTGTGCTCGCTACTATTGAACCCTTAAAAGAACAACATCTCTGTACGATAGAGCGAAGCATTAAACAAACATTTGAAAGGAGTTGTCATATGAAGCACTTGTCTATGGCTATCGTTATGAAAAATGGCAAAGTGTTGGTTCAGGAAAGATTTAGAACATCAAAAGGCATGGTTTTCGAGTTTCCAGGTGGTGCAGTCAATAAAAATGAATCAGGCACTGACGCTGCAGCTCGTGAACTTTACGAAGAGACAAAAATTGATGGTGTGACTCACACGGCAACTTTCAGTGGCATAAATGATTTTGGTGGACGTATTTACTACGCCATTTTTAGTGCCACGGATGAGCATGAGCCGACGGCTGTCGGCAGCGAGCGTCAACAGACTTTTCACTGGTTATCGCCAAGTGAATTGCCTCTCTCTGATTTCTATTCTGCTGATGTTGACTTTATTCAGCGTCATCTGGTTAATTACGCTTAATTCGGTTGCATTAATAGACGAATTTTGTGCGGATAGCAAAAAGCCAACGGATGTCCGTTGGCTTTGCGTATTTTGACGATTCTATTGAATTTCTAGCAGCTCGACATCGAAAATCAAACTCGCCGCAGGCGGGATAGGACCAGTGCCATTTTTGCCGTAAGCAAGTGGGCTAGGGATGTATAAGCGGAACTTATCGCCTACCGTCATGTAAGTTAGACCTTCCTGCCAGCCTTTGATCACTTGATTCAATTTAAAGCTGATTGGTTCACCGCGGTCAACTGAGCTGTCAAACACCGTACCATCGATAAGCGTGCCATGGTAATGAACTTTCACTGTGTTAGTTACTGTTGGATGTTCAGTGCCTTCGCCTTTATGCAAAACCTCGTATTGCAAACCACTTTCAGTCATGATGATATTATCGCGCTTCGCGTTCTCGAGGAGAAATGCTTGTCCAGCAGCAAAGTTTTCTTCACTCGCTTTGTGGTTTGTCCAAGTGCGGTAGATGAAAAATGCCGCAAGAATGAAAACAACGATAGGGAAGATGATTTTAGACATAGTTTCTTTCCGTAGAATTAAGGTTGTTGAAGCAAGAAGTTAATGGTTTCAGCAATGCTTGCCACATCTTGGTGACCGCTGGTTATAACTTGATATTTACCATTAACAATGAAAGTAGGGACGGCGTTGATCTGACCTTGGGTTGTGATGTCATCAGCGACTTGCATTGCAGCAAACAATTGTTTTTGTTGCTGTTCATCAAAGTCATAAGGACTGGTTAACCCACGGCTATGGAAGACTTGGTCGAGGGCGTTCTTCTTATCTGTAAGTGTTGCACCATCTCCCATTTGAGTTGCAGCAAACATCTCGTTCATCATCTCATGATCGGGTTTTTTGCCTAATTGCATTTCAGCCGCGTAGTAGATCATTGCACCAATTTGTGCGCTCTCATTAAACGTTACGTGAACTTTACCGACCGACTGACCAGTGAGTTTCTCAATGGTTGGCATCTCATTTTCCATCTGGCGGCAATGACCGCAGTTGAGTGAAAATACCTCGGTAACTGGTGGCAAACGAAATGTCGCTAAGTTGACTGGAAGTTGTTCATACTGCTTTCCTTCCACGGGACCAGAATTTTCGCTGCAGCCGACTAGAAGTGCAGAAAGAGCAATAAAAGCAAAGGTTGCGAGTTTTTTCATGATGATATCTCGAATCGTGACGGTGTCGAAATTGATGAGTGACACCAGCGCGATATCTATGTGAGTTAAAAAGTAGGATGATTTTACTGATTCAAATTGAGAAGCGAAACCATTCGATGACAGAATTGGGTGAATAAAGTATTTCTAACGATGAATAATGCGCTCCCTGCATTCAGCTGTTTATATAATTGTAAATATCGAGATAAAAATTGTCTGAAAAGGGCTAAAGATTATTCATTTTTGCCGATACAGATTATGTAGCGTAACGGAACTCACGGTGGACTCATGAAGCAAATTATATTACCCCTTATTCTCCTAGTGTCAGGCTGTAGCAGCATGACGGACGAGATGGCATTTTGGGATGATAACTTGTTGGACAGCGCGCCAAAGTCGGATTTTGATGTTCGCTACCCTGAGTGGGGCTCACAGCCTGTTATGTCAACTTCTGGAGTTCGCGGTCCAATGGGGCAACAACGCACTCAGAGCTATAGTGATTTACAGAACTTCCTGGTCAGCAATGGTATCGATTACGAAATATTGACGGGTAATCATGTTATGGTGCGTCTTAAAGACACGATAAAATTCAATACAGGCTCGTCTCGAGTCGCATCTGATTCAAAATATTGGCTGGATATGATGGGAAGCTACTTGGCAACACAACCGAGTATCGACATTGTTATTGACGGGCATGCTGATAGCACAGGTGCGCCAAGCTTTAATGACAGCTTGTCAATGAAGCGAGCAAATGCAGTCAAACAGCAGCTTGTTAGTAACAGGGTCGCGATGGATTCAATTTACACTCGTGGCTATGGTGAATATGTGCCCGCATGTAGTAACAGAACTAAAGAAGGTAAAGCGTGTAATCGCCGTGTTGAAGTGCTGTTTATTGTTTCAACTAACTGATTAAACTTGTTAATTTGGATCAGTTTATGGAAATCCGTTCTAAGTATTTGGATAAAATTGACAGTCGAGAGCTGATTGCAAGCTGATGCTAATAGGCACTTATAGCGGCGAAACGTTAGTAAATAAAAAGCCCTTGATGATAAAACATCAAGGGCTTTTTCAAATCTTTCTACAGTCGGCTAGGCTGCGCTTTTAACAGCGTCGCTTTTTTTTTCGCTTTGCATCTTCGCTAGGAAGTAGACGTTAACGCAGGCAATGAAACCGTTTGTTACTACTACTGGCCATGCATCAATCATCAAACCGTATGCAGTGAACAGCGCACAGCCGATGAAATTAAGGACACGAAGGCGCACGATGTCTTTCATTGTTAGTGAAATAGCAACCATGATAGACGCTGCGTAACCTAAAATTTCAACCATATCCATAATTTGACCCTCTTAATTTTTGCCGAACGTTGTCGGTACCAATTCTTCTCTTCTTGAGATAAGTGAGGAAGCTCCATGCCTCGAATGGTCTAAATGATTAACTGAGATGAAATATAACAGGGCTAAATGTGTGATGGAAGCCCCAAAAAAGGGAACGGAGAAGGTTAGCGATTACGCAAACGTTTTACGCATTTTCGTCAAAAGTGATAACCAAAGTTGTTGGTTGATAATGGGAAATACCTTACAAAGAAAAAGCCTGCACAGGGTGTGCAGGCTTGGCTAATTTGGCGACTAGCCGTTGGCTACTTTTTCTTACCTTGAATGATTTTGTCTTCTTCAGTCAGTTCGCGGATACGGCGGCTAATGTCACGACGCTCTTTCGAGATTTCAGCGCTTTTGATGATATGGTCATCAACGCGATCTTCGTAGTCCGCTTTCATGTTCTTAATGATACCAACGATTTCTTCGTTGCTCATATCTGCCTTGATGTAGTCAAGTAGGTTTTCTAGAAGATCTACACGCTTACGGTTGTCACGAACTTTCTTTTCGTTATCAATAAGCTCGCGTTTTAGCTTATTTTTTCGACGTGCTTGAGCTACGATTTCAAATACACCACTCATAGGTCCCTTTCCTAATATTTTGAAAAACTGTCAATGATTAAATCATAACATCTAGTGGGTTAACAGTCCTAAGATCAATCATTACAGTGTGCTGACGGTTTTATCGCCAATCTATCGGCAGACGATTGAGCCTGCTTGTGGTTCGATATATGATTTCCATATTCTGTGGCAAGGTACGATGTAATAAATGCGCACGTCCGAAATTATTATGCCTAGTGAGACAATAGAGCCATCGCCAGGGCGGGCTAGTCGATTAGTCAAAGCATATAAGCATGAACGCACTCGGCAAGAGGTGACAGAGATCGAGCTCAACCGAAGTAAAATAGTGATGATCGATGAGAACGGAAAAATAAGAAAAGTTCCTATCCTCGCTGAGCACTAGAAGAGCGTTTGCAACAACATTGTAAGGAAAAGGTATGAATATAGAGCTATCCCCAGTAGAAACTCGTGTGATCGGATGCCTGATCGAAAAAGAGGTCACAACACCGGACTACTACCCATTGACATTGAACAGCCTGACGACTGCTTGTAACCAAAAAAGCAATCGCGAGCCTGTTATGTCACTGACTGATGTTGAAGTTCAACAAGCTGTGGATGGCCTTATCGCACGCCGTTTAGTCAGTGATGAAAGTGGCTTCAATAGCCGTGCGAGTAAGTTTCAACACCGTTTTTGCAATACAGAATTTGGTGACCTTAAACTGACCAAACAGGAAAAAGGGATTGTATGCTGTATGCTTCTACGCGGTGCACAAACGCCAGGTGAGATCAGAACCCGTACCAACCGTCTTGCAGACTTTGCTGATGTTAAAGAGGTAGAGGCCGTTTTGGATAGTATGGCTGCGCGCGAAGATGGAGCGTTAGTGGTTAAGCTTCCGCGTGAGGCAGGCAAGCGTGAATCACGCTATATGCACCTATTTAGTGGTGAAGTTGACGTTGAGTCATTAGCCGCAACCGCTCAGTCACCAGCCGTGAATAATGATCGAATTAGCCAGCTAGAGTTAGAAGTTCAAGAACTGAGATCAGAAGTCGCAGAGTTGAAGGCTCTGGTTGAACAGCTTTGTGCCTAATGAGCTCATTGCTCACCCCCTCTTTAAAATTACATTCGGATTGGTATGTTTACTTAATCCGAATGTCTAACAATGCCCTTTATTGTGGTATCACAACCGACCTTGAGCGTAGGTTTCGGCAACATTGCAATGGAACCGGAGCAAAAGCACTTAAAGGTAAAGGTCCTCTCAAGCTCGAATGGCACCAATACATAGGCACTTCGAGAAGCGAAGCCTCAAAAATAGAATGCCGAATCAAGCAGTTATCTAAAGCGAAAAAAGAACAAATTGTTTCAGGTGAATATGTGATAGAACGATGTATTGATAACGCATAAATTATTCGTTATTCCTACAAAATTCCCCAGATGTATTAATCTTGTTTATGACTAATGAAAAAGGTTGATATGGATATGAATCAATTAGGTAAAATATCTTTGGCAGTGGGCTCAATCATTTGGGCTTGTACCGCTCAAGCGGCAACGGTCTCTCCTGATGGCAGAGGCAATGGTATGGGGAATACAGGGGTGACCAGTGCTGATTATGTGTTGGCTCCGTTCTATAACCCGGCTTTAGCCGCCGTTTACCGCGATAGTGATGACTTTGGTTTACTGGTGCCCGCAATAGGGGCGACAGTGAGAGACACTGAGGAATCATTAGATACGATAGATAGCCTTCAAGATACGATTAAAGCGTTTGAAGCATCGGGGAGTCCAGATGCGACAACATCAGCAAAGTTAAATAGCTATCTTACACAGCTAGCGGATGATAAACCGCTTGCGGTAAGCGTGGGGGTGGGTATCGCCGTCGCACTCCCTATCAGCACGCTTTCAGCTAACATCTTTACGCGCGGCTATGCGGAGATCGTCGCGACACCCGAAATCGCGGCCAATAGTGGTGATACTCCAGCAGCAGTAGAAGCGCGTTACAATAACTCCAACGTCGATATGATTGCCTTTGGTTATACTGAGTTTGGTGTTGCTCTGGCGAAACGTATGGCCATCCAAGGTCAGGATGTTGCTTTGGGTATCACGCCAAAGTACCAACAACTGCGTACCTACAAGCAAAGCCTTTCTGTTGAGAGTTTCGATATCAGTGACTATGACAAAAGTGAAACCAACGAGAACTATTTCAACTTAGATCTTGGTGGGGTTTGGTTTTATGACCAATACCGATTTGGTGTGGCGGTGAAAGACCTGTTTTCTAAAGAGATCAATACGTTAGATGTTAGCGGTGTCAGTACTTATAAGCTCAACACACAGGTGACGGTTTCTGGGTCTTATAGCATGGACTATTTTGTTGCGACGGTAGACTGGGATCTAACCAAACAGAAACGTTTCACCGATCTTAACGACGACACCCAATTTTTACGTTTTGGTGTTGAAGGAAATGCATTTGGCTGGGCGCAGCTCCGTGCGGGTTACCAGGTGGATATTCAAGATACTTTGGATAACTCCTTCACTGCGGGGATTGGTATCAGTCCAGGAGATCTTGTCAGTCTCGACTTTGCTGGTAGCTATGCAGGAGACAACCAATTTGGTCTGTCGGGCAATTTGTCTTTTACGTTCTAGACACTATACGGCATAATGAAAAACCGAGTAAAATTAATGGCTTGAAGGCTAATAATTGAGCTCGGTTTCATTGATAATAATGAATTATAATTGAAATATAACGATTCAAATTATTATGCTCAGCTAGCTAGTCAAAAGAGAAAATGGCATGTGTAAGTATAAACTTCTTTCTTTATTCGCTTTGTATTCAGCAACTTCAATGGCTCACACTACGCAGGTTCTAAACGGCTATTGGCAATACGATGAATATCTCGATTCGCATCCTCTGCAACGACAATTGACGGACGCATTGAGCGAAGAAGTTCGCCGTTATCCCGTTCCTCTCGCAGTCAAGCAAGTAAAGCCAATTTCAATTTCTGTGGTTTATCCCGGGCAGCAGATTTCAGATTACTGGATTCGAAACATCAAAGCGTTTGAAATGCGATTAGAAAACCTGGGCATCAGATACAGTATTAATCAAGTATTTACTCGTCCAAATATCGATGTTAGACAACAGAGCTTGTCGCTGCTTGAAGCAATCCAAAATAAATCCGACTACCTGATTTTTACTCTCGATACCACACGCCATAAAAAGTTTATTGAGCATGTGCTGAGTTCAACAGATACCAAATTGATTCTACAAAATATTACCACTCCGGTAAGAGCTTGGGATAAACAGCAGCCCTTCATGTATGTGGGATTTGACCATATAAAAGGGACTCGCGTGATACAAGAATACTACAAGTCAGTCATCCCCAAAGAGAGTCGCTATTCCGTGCTCTATTTCTCGGAAGGTTACGTGAGTGATGCACGCGGAGATACTTTCATCGAAGAGATGAGCCATCATGACAGTTACCAATTATCCTCTTCTTTCTATACCAAAGCGACACGAGAGTCTGGGTACCTTGCTGCGAAATCAGCATTAGAGAAGGATAAAAATCTAGATTTCATCTATGCATGTTCGACCGATGTCGCTTTGGGAGCCGCCGATGCGCTTAAAGACTTAAAGCGCAATGATATCATGCTGAATGGTTGGGGTGGGGGAACCGCTGAATTGGAAGCCATTGCCAACGGTCAACTGCAAGTGACGGCGATGCGCATGAATGATGATACCGGAATCGCGATGGCAGAAGCGATTAAGTGGGATCTCGAAGGAAGAAGTGTGCCACATACATATTCCGGTGATTTTGAGCTTGTGACGAGCAATGATAGCCCAAGCAAGATCGAGAAGCTCAAGCAGCGAGCATTTAGGTATTCTGATCAATAATGGCAAGATTATTCGGACAGGCTGGTAAGAGCCGATTAGCCACGTTATTAACCAACTCGATCTTTCTTGTTATTGGTGGGCTAATTGTGGTTATGGTTTTGCAAAACTACCAGGTTAACCGAGATGTTGTATCGCAAGAGGTTGCTCGTACTAAGCAGCAAACGCAGAGCTTGGTTCAGGAAATTTTTAACTTTCGAGTCAAGTCGATTGAGATACAACAAGATAGCTATAGCCGAAATCCGGTCTTGCTAGAAGGTTTGGTAAGTAAAGATGCTCAATCCCTCGATCTATTCTTCAATAGTATGGATCAGCTTTCTCCAGACATTACACCTGACTTTCGCTACATTATGAGTCATGACCAACTTATTTGGGATGACGCGAATTTTGAGTTCTATGGAATTTCAACGCAGCAGTTGCTGCATATTACACAAGATGTGACTACGGGTTTTGATTGGCATATTTCGCAGACCCCTTCAGTGATGGGAATGAGATACCTTATGTTAAGGCGTTCCTCTATTGTCGATTTAGAGTCTGGGGAAGTGGTCGGGAATCTTTTCGTTGGTATTGTTCTTAACAACAATTTCTCGATTGTTTATGCACTTGCTCAAGGCAGTAATGCGGATCAGGTGCTGTTAGCGGTAGATTCTGAGGTGATTTCGGCGAGTGACAAGGATGGCGACGATAAACAAAATCAATGGTTAGCGCAATCGCCTGACGAGCTTGATTCGAGCGGTTTTACTGTTTCTAGAACGGATCTCACCATTAATAACGTGCCGACTTTTCTCTCAATTTATACGGTTCAGGATAACGAACACATTGTCCATTTTGTTCGGAGTTATTATGTTTGGTTGGCGATCACGGCTGGATTGATCATCTGTATCGCCATCTACACTCGAATCTGGCTCGGTAAAAGAGTCTCAAAAGAGTTACGTTCTTTGATGACCTATACAGATGCTTCGATTCAGGAACAAAAGCTTATCGAATTTGAAGGGTCGTCTATTCAAGAGTTTCATCAAATAGGCCAGTCATTTCAACGTTCATTTAAACGACTTAATGATCAAGAAAAGCAGTTTGCTGATTTGTTTAACTTCTCTTTGTCACCTGTGACGTTATGGAACGTTGAAGGTGAGTTAGAGCGCTTTAACCCGTCGGCTGAAAGGTGTTTTCGTACCCATGGCGCGCAAGATCAACTGATTTCCAGCTTGAAGCCGCACATTATGATGTGTGCTCAAGGTGCAACCCTGACAGGCATCAACACCGCTATTGCCAACAAAACCTTTCGTTGGAACTTATCTCCTATTATGAGAGACAACAGCGTCTCGCAGATCATGGCGCAAGGTCAGGATATCACCAGCTTCATTGAAGCAGAAAAGCAGAGTCAAGCTGCACGTGAAGAAGCAGAAGAGTCAGCGCGCATGAGGGCGGACTTCCTCGCTAAAATGAGCCATGAGTTACGGACACCGCTCAACGGTATTCTTGGTGTATCCCAGTTACTCAAAGATAAAATGGTTGACCAAAGAGGCATAGAGCACATTGAAGTTCTATGCAACAGTGGTGAGCACCTATTGGCGGTATTGAACGACATACTCGATTTTTCAAAGATAGAGCAGGGGCAGTTCCATATCGAAAGCGCGCCTTTCCGCTTGGCTGAGCTGACAACAACGGTAGAAAGAATCTTCAAGCCGTTACTGGATAAAAAAGAGGTCGCCTTCGACGTTGTAAATAAGATCCCTCAAGACCGATGGGCACACAGTGATCAGGTACGTCTCAATCAGATTATTTTTAATCTGGTTAGCAACGCAGTCAAGTTTACTCATTATGGCAGTGTCCGAGTCGAATTAGACTGTGAACAGACTGACTCTGGGTGTTTACTCAAATTAGAGGTATCGGATACTGGGATCGGGATTGATCAACTGCGCATAGCGCATATATTCGAACCTTTTGTACAAGCAGAATCAAACACGACGCGTGAGTATGGTGGCAGCGGCCTAGGTTTGGCGATTGTGCAAAGTCTTGTCACCATTATGGACGGAGATATTCAGCTAGAGAGTGAAGTCGATGTTGGGACGAAGCTTATCGTTAAAATACCGCTAAAAGTCGGTAGCAATGAGTTGATCAATGTAGAGAAAAGCGCCCTTGCTGAAGAACCCTCAACCTTGTTCCCTGAGTCACTGCATGTTTTGCTGGTGGAAGACAACAACACCAACGCTTTTATCGCGAAAGCATTTTGTGAAAAATATGGAATGACGGTTTCATGGGTTAAAGATGGTGTTCATGCAATTGAATTTTTGCGCTTAGATCCCAGTGTGGCTATGGTCCTAATGGACAATCAGCTCCCCAATCTTGGCGGTATCGAAGCGACGGAGATCATTCGTAAGGACTTAAAGCTTACTGTGCCTATTTACGCATGTACGGCCGATGGCACGCAGGAAACCAAGCAAGCCTTTCTAGCGGTTGGGGCAAACTACGTGATAGTTAAACCGATTAAAGAAATCGCGCTAAACAAAGCATTCATTCACTTCAAAGAGAACTACTACGCGAAAGTGAAATAGTATTGGGCAGCGGATAAAACGCTGCCCAGCTGTTTATCGCGCCAGTTTTTGGTGCGCACGAGAAAAATGATCGGCACAAAAAGCGCCAACGATCGAGAGTTCTCCCGCTAAGCAAAGACAGGCCGCGACCTCCGCCAAGGACTTTGCTTTCCCAGCACCATATAGCCCCATTATATCGAGGCACGCTTTCTGTGTCGGTAAGCCAGTACCACCGCCAACAGTACCTACCATCAGATTAGGTAGCGTAACGCTAGCGTGAAGTACTCCATCCTTATTGAGCAACATGCGCGTAATGCCAATCGCCGATTCAGCGACGCACGCGGCGTCCTGCCCGCAAGCAATATAGAGTGCGGCGAGGGCATTTGCATAGTGAGCATTGACGCCAATACCACCACTTAGTGCTGCACCTGTGGTGGTGACTTGTCCGAAGCGGACCATTTTTTCTGGGGTAGTATGAAGGTACTTTTCTACCAACGCTTTATCTAAATGAACCTCAGCGGTCACCTTTTTACCACGAACATGGCGTAGCGTATTGGCGTTAGGCTTCTTGTCTCCAGAGAGATTACCATCCAGAAATGCTTCCGTTGGCGGGACTGGGGAGTGAGTCAAAATGTAGTGATACACTTCGTTCGTTGCAATCGTGACCATGTTTTGGCCAGAAGCATCGCCAGTATGAAACTCAAAAACCAGATAGACTTGGCTTGCTTCGATATTGACATTGATATCGTGAAGCTTACCGTGCGAGGTTGTGGACTCCGCGACGCGTTTGAATTGATCGTATTGTGTCACAACCCATGCGACAAACTGGCCGGCATTGGCAAGTGAATCAAAACAAAATACAGGCGTGCGAGTGACCCCTTCATTGAGTAACATTGCACTTGCACCGCCAGCTGCTGTGATCAATTGAGCGCCTCTATTGTAGGACGCAACTAAAGCCGCTTCCGTGGTCGCAAGTGGGATCAGGAAATCGTCATTCGCATAAAGGCCGTTAACACGAAGTGGCCCAGCAATGCCCACCGGTACTTTAACGGTGCCAATAAAGTGCTCAATGTTTTTATTGTATAGCTCAGCATTAGCTTGGGTCTGCTCGTCAAGTAACACTGATTGTTCAGTAAGGCTAGCGAGTTTGCTCCATCTTTTTTCGAGCGTTTTATCCGAAATATACGGACTGGGTGTCAGTCTTGTTTTTGGACGTTCAAAATGGGGGCTGAGTTTTTGTTCTAATGTGAGGTTATGTTGCTCTGGCTGGAGGAAGTGGTGGTCTTTTAGTCGAGATAAATTCAGTTTGGGCATTGCAAATTAAAACGGGAAATTTGTCTGCATTCTACCCGATAGACTCGGGAACTCAATGGTTGCTTAATGTATTGCTACAATTTACTTCATTTCGTCAGACGTGAATATCAAGCAGAGTACCAATCATCTCTTGGTCACGCTGCAATACGTTGGTGCCTATTCTGCTGTATTGTTCGGCACTAGTGAGTTTGGTGAGAGGTTCAAAATCAGAAGCTGGCGCTTTGAATTCGACTTTGTTGAACTCGTAGCCGTCTTTGTTTGAGATGGATTGTAATTGCTGGTTTTGTTGGATTTCAAGCGCAGCGTCTTCGGCCATCTTCGACGACATATCAATGATTTGATAACCGGCTTGTACAGAAGATACTGGCATAAACACCTCCGCTTAATTAAAGCTTAAGGGATGATTGAAATTACAGCAAGTTGTGCTAAGAAAAAAGGCTCGAAATCAGTGACAGTTCTTCGTCAGTGACTAAGGTTTCGTCACATGAATCCAGTTTGCTATTGATCTCACCTCGCAATGTACGTAATTGCTGAGGTGACAGTGAAGAGCAAGGGCTCTTCATTAAGATGAGGTTTTATACAGAATGGGCAGGTTGTGCCACACGGACTGCAAATTTACTCGCGAGTGAATGAAGCTCCGGCAACATTCGGTAAATGAGATGGAGTTGTTGCAGAACCATGCGTACTGAACCATCGTCTTCTTCGCGCCATTCGGATAAGCGTTGTTCTAAGGCAGGGTCATCGATATCGCTGGTATCACAGTTATCACAATGCTGATTAAGCTGGGTGAACAGCACCTCCAAATGCTGGTGAATGACTCTATGAGCATCAAGGATCAGTTTATGCGTTTGATCATCGGCAATTTGGGTTCGGTGCGCACCTAATGCAGAGATATAGCTGAGTAGGGCGTGGTTTAGAGTCAAGAAGCGATAGCTCTCATCCACCGCAGCAAGATAGCGACCGGGCTCTGCTAACATAGTGCTGATAGCGGTGGTTAACGTCGCATCTTGATTGTGTGCGTGACGGCGAGAAATGCGATAGTTGAGACTGTCTTTTTTACCAATCCTATATTGGCCGATAATTTGCGCCAGATAATTTTTATTAGCCGCTATCGCCTCTGCCATCACTTTGTGCAGACGTTTCGATTGCCAGTCGGGTAAGATTAATGCCACAGCAGCAACGGCGAGAGCACATCCGATTAACGTATCGGCAAGTCGTGGCAATACTACCGCGTATCCTTCTCCAAGTTGATTAAAGCAGAATAAGACAAGCACAGTGATAAAGCCGGTTGCGTAGCCGTAGTTAGCCAGACGAAATGCGAAGAATGCCACGCCGGATATCACTACGAAGACCAACTGACTTTCTTGTGAAGGGAAGAAGGTCAGCAGCGGTACACCGATGAATAGACCTGCAAACGTACCTAAAACCCTTGCGACAAGCTTTTGTCGTGTTGCGCTGTAGTTTGGCTGACAAACGAATAGGGTAGTCAACAAAATCCAATAACCCCGTTCAATATCGAATAATTGAATGATGCCATAACCAATAGTTAATGAAAGCGACATTCGCACCGCATGGCGAAACAGCATTGAGTCCTGAGTAAAATTGGCACTGATCCGCTGCCACATTGCTTTGAGTGTATGTGCTTCAGTGTCATCAAGAGCATCTTCTTCAAGTCTGTTCGCATCAGGGTTGTTCACATTACTAAGCTGTTTCTCTACCGTGGCAAGGTTATTAAATAGGTAGCCAAGCTGCGAGAGTAAAGAACGCCATTGTGGGTTTTGATGAGACTGCAAATAGCTAAGGGAGTTTTGCAACTCATCAAGTGCCATGACGGACTGGTTATCATGTTGATATTCCTTGCCTAAACGTATTGCGTTGGCAATTTCTCGACATGATTTAGCTTGGGTCTCTAACAAATGTTTAAACCGGAATAAAACGTCAGAACGTTCAAAATGGACAGCCAATTCTTGATAACGGTAGTGTGTTGAACTGATCCGTTCATGGATGTCTTGGGCTAGGAAGTAAATGTTGAGAAATCTATCACTGGTTGCATCCACGTGACCGCGCTTTGAACGGCTTAAAAAAGTCGCTTTGCAAGAGTTGAGCGCATTGACCGTGGCGGCATTCAAACGCGCTTCTTCCAATCGATAAGGTTGTGGCGTTAGATTTGATACCGGATGAAAGAGCTGACTTTTCGAATCAAGGTAATTGGCGAGCTGAATAAACACATTGGCCAAGCTTTGTTGAACGGGCTGAAGTGGCCATAGGGCGTGCCAAATCATAGACATCAGATAGTACCAAGCCGCACCTGAGAGCAGCATAAGTGGCTGGAACCAAATATTCGTACTTTGATGAGCACCTAGCATGGCGTAAATAGCAATCAGTAAAGAGCCAAACGCGATACTGGCGTAACGTGGGCCGATAGCCCCCAAAATAATAAAGCCAAAGGTTGAGGTAAATAGACCAATGGCAAACAACCACGGTGTATTAAACAACAACTCTATAGAAAACGCGGCGACGGCAAAACAAACCAGCGTCAAACTCTGTGATTTGAGACGTCCAGTGAAACTGTCGTCACTTTCGGCTAACGCTGCGGCAATCACACCCAGTATCAATGGGATGATCTGTTCATTGAGCTGCAAGTACCAGGCAGGTACGACCACGCCAAGAAGGGTGACGAGAATGAGCAGGCTATAATTGATGGTTTTATTTGCCCAATAGTGGCGTAGCTGACTAAATAAATTCACTTGCAGAAATCTGTAGGTCATAAGTGCGTTGAGAATAACAAGATCTATATGGTAACGAGCTGATCCAAATAAAGATACTAGATACTTTGGCTAACATTTTGTCCATTATCGATCTTGACTAACTCTGGTTGTTCGAAAACGAACGCTGTACTAGGGTAAAACCAGTGCTGTCACTCAATATTTTTAGCGTAAATCTGTCAAAAGAGAAATCAATTCAGTTATGATGATTGCAATGGAATCAGAAGGCCTACATCGAAATGCAGCTAACCGCTAACAAGACTGCACAGTTTTTTATCCAACGCGAATACTATCAAGTTGAATTAGAATCCGATGCGTTGATCCTCAGTTCAGAAACCAGCGAAGAACACATTCCGTTTAATGTATGGAGTGGTCAGGTTCAAGTCAAAAATGGCCTGTTTTGGGGAGGGCTACTTTTCTTTGCATATAGCAATGAAGGCGAAAGGCAAGCTTGGCTAGTACAGGGTCTACCGCTTGATAAGTGCCGAGACTTCGCGCGCCTTGCCATCGCACGCTACCAAAAATGGCACCAAAATCAGTGCCAACAGCTATTTATACACTTACCCAAATGGGAACAGGCCATTGAGCAGTTTCATCGTCAACCTGCTTTTCTTACCCATTCGTCAGTAAAACAATGGCAGGACTCCGTTAGTGCGGATTTCGCTCAGATGAATATGAATCTTGAAGATGCATTACTGAGAATGCCCGAACGCATGCGTAAGATTGAGCCTTGGATTAGTGATTCCGATCAGAAGCTAAAACACCGTAACGAGCTTTGGATGGAGAATGAGCTAGAAAATTGGCAAGTGCTCTTTTCGCAAATTGAGTCCTCACCATTGAATCTGAGTCAAAAGCGTGCGGTTTTGCTTAACGATAACAATAACCTCATTCTCGCAGGGGCGGGTTCCGGTAAAACCAGTGTATTGACAGCACGTGTTGCCTATCTGTTGCAAAGTCACATTGCTCGTCCGGAAGAAATTCTCTTGCTCGCGTTTGGGGGTGATGCCGCTGATGAAATGAGCCAACGCCTCAATGATAAAGTTGGATTAAGTGCAGAACGTGTCAAGGTCAGTACTTTCCATCAGTTAGGGTTGCATATACTCAATCAAGTCGAGAGCGAGCTTGTCACGATTTCTCCGTTGGCGATCGATGACAATCAACGTAAGAGCTGGTGTATTGATTGGCTCAAAAAACACTGGATGACACCAACCAACTTTAAACGTTGGCAAAAACATCTTTCGAAGTGGCCAATCGCATACTTAGCTGGTGACGATGAACTGGGAAGCCATGTTGAGAATCCGAAGCTTATCGCATGGCTAGAACAGCAGTTGTCTCAGCTCGCATTGATGGAGTGTGGAAAGAAAGAACTTCAACAGTTATTGGTTGAGCACCCTGAATACACGCGTTTAAACAGTGAGTTATCTTTGGTATGGCCATGCTACCAAGCCTGGAATCAACAGCTTAAAGAGCAGGGACATATCGACTTTAACCTTATGATCTCCAAAGCGACCCAACATGTCGTCAAAGGCAAGTTTCGATCGCCGTGGCGTTACATTATGATTGATGAGTATCAGGATATTTCTCCTCAGCGTTTAGCACTGATTGAGGCGCTTTGCCAACAAGAAGAGCATAGTGACTGCATACTGTTTGCTGTCGGCGACGACTGGCAATCCATTTATCAATTTGCAGGTTCAGATGTTGATCTTACTACTGGGTTCGCCAAGCGCTTTCCAAACTCAACGATTCATCATCTTGATACTACTTATCGCTTTAATGACAAGATCGGCGAAGTGGCGAATCGATTTGTGCAGCAAAACCCTACCCAGATTCCTAAGGTGCTCAATAGTCATAAAGAGCAAAAATCGAAAGCGGTGACGCTGATTCCTGCCGGAAATGTGGAAAAAGTGCTCGATCAATTGAACAGGAATGCGAAATCGATTCAGAGTGTATTGATATTGGGCCGTAACCATTACCACAAACCTGAGCTATTACGTGATTGGCAGAGAAATTTTGGATTACTCTCAATTGAGTTTATGACTTGTCATGCCAGTAAGGGCAAAGAGGCGGACTTTGTTATAGTTGTGGGGGTCGATGAAGGGCAGTTCCCTGCCCGTGTCAAAGCACTGCACATTAATGGAGCCTTGACCCAGTCTGAAGATAGCTTCCCTTATGCCGAAGAGCGACGTCTGTTTTATGTCGCCTTAACTCGAGCGAAAAAGAAAGTCTGGGTAGCACATACAGGTTCAGGTTCTTGTTTTGTCAAAGAACTCTGTGAGCAAGATTATCCAGTCATCGTACAGAAGTAAGGAAATCACCAGTGAGCGGTCAGTATTGCATTACGTTAACCACAACAGATAGCGATGAAAGCGCGCAATTGATCATTAATTCAGTGTTGAATAAGGGATTGGCAGCGTGCATTCAGACGATGCCAATCCACAGTCATTATGTTTGGAAAGGGGAAGTCTGTTCCGCAAATCGTCCAAATCCCATTTGTAGAGGGCTATAACCCTTATTTGGCTTGGTTAGAAGAGAACACACGCTGTTGAAGTAAGGCACTATCCCCTTGAGAGCCTAAGAATGCGATGCCTTCGTCTCCTCCAGCGAAGGCTGATGCGCTAGCAGCTTTTGAAGTACTGGGTCATATTGCAGAGTTTGAAAGCCGGATGCTAAGCAAGTCGACATAACTCACTGATAGTTTGACGGAAATTGTGTGCGTTGAGTCATAATCATATCGGAAGTGATATAAATTTCTAAGCTAAAATATCTTTTTATGATATAATTTTGCCCAATTTTTAAACATCGGTATATGTGTTGTTGCAGTGCAATTCTGCCTACCTTATCGTTTCTAGTTCCCCCTCTGGCAGGATTGTTGTCACTGTTAAAATTTAACCAGTTTGGGTGGTAATGAGTGAGTTTTGAATCGCATTCCAACAGAAAGAAAAAAAGCCATATTGAAGAAGCTACTACCTCCTTATTCAATGTCTGTAAGCCAAGTAGCAAAAAGGTATTAGCACAGCAACCTTGTATCATTGGAGGCAGCAACTTAGACACTTTTATCCACGATGCCAAGCAAAGTGGCTGCCGTCTAGAGTACGCTTGCCATGAAGTTCAAATTGATTTGAGAGCGTATAGACGCTGGTATAAGCAAGGTGAAATACAGGCTGACCAAAGACCGACCTGCGTCAGGCCAGAGCCTGCAAGCAAAAGGCTTTAAACAACTGGTTGCTAGTCGCAGTCGGGTTGAGGCGTTCGTACGCTGGTATAACACCGAGCATAAACACAGTAAGTTAAATTACGTCACGCCATCAGAGCGTCACAATGGAAAAGATAGCGAGATTTTAAGACGTCGTTCTGATGTGTAGTCGATAGCAAGAGAACGACACCCTGCGCGTTGGTCAGGCAAAATTAGGAACTGTGAACCCGTTGGTGAGGTTCATCTAAATCCAGAAAGAGAAGCCGCTTAATAAGTAAGCGAATGATGACAACTATCTTGAAAAACGCCGATTATTTGAAAATTAATTTTTTTGCCCCAAGACTATTGTTCTTGGTTCATTCCACACGTCTAAAACAAGAGGAAATGACTACATGGAATATATCAATCTGCCGGCACTAGGTAACTTTGCGGCGTATTTTAGCACAGGACTAGCTTTCTTACTTATCTTTAAGTACATCGTTCTTGCCATCACTCCCTATGACGAGTGGAAACTAATCAAAGAAGAGAAGAATGTCGCAGCTGCAGTTGCATTAGGTGGCTCTTTAATCGGTTTTTGTATCGCTCTGTTCGGTGTGCTGCAAAACGCTGTGAACTACTATGATTTCGCTATCTGGGCTGTGGTAGCTCTTACAACACAAGTTATCTCTATCAAAATTGTCAGATTCGTTTTTATGCCTAAGTTTGTTCAGCGTATCGAAGATAACCAGGTAGGTGCAGCTGTCGTAGCAGCATCAATGTACATTGCTGTTGGTCTTCTAAACGCCGGCGCCATGACATACTAAGAGGTATAGCTGTGAAAAAAACTCAAGGTAAAGTAAATATTCATAGGCACTTGATTGGTGATCGCAAGTCTATCGTCATGTTCCTTGGATTGGGGGCTGTTGCTACGCTAACAGGCTGTGATACTAAAGAAGATCCTTACTACGCTTTTACAAACATGGATACATGCGAAAAGCAACTGCCGGGCCAGTGTGAAGCAGCGTACAAACTTGCTGAAAAAGAAGCAAAGCGTACTGCACTAAAGTTCATGGTTGAGTCGGAATGTAGTCGAGACTTCGGTCGCAATATCTGTCTTCAAGACGATCAGGGCGCTTGGTATCCAAAAATGGCTGGTTTCATCACTCACAAAGATGAAAACGTCGATTTCACGCACCCATTCTTCACAACGTTTAACCATACGCAAAGTTTATATGGGAAAGCATTCATGGCCAACGGTCGAGAAATAACCGACTTACGTGATATGAATGGTCTGAACCTGTCTCTTGAAGGTTCCTACGCAAAACCATTACCAGATTCCAAGCTGGATGTGGCATCTATCTCAGTTGCTCCAACGTCAGGTTCATCAACCGACGTTACTGATGAAACAAAAGGTGGTTCTAATGGTTCAGGTGCTTCAGTAGCTAATAGCCTGATTGCGGGATACTTGTTGTCAGAAGCATTAGATGAAACTGGCGACTATTTGTCCGAGCGTGAGCGAACTAAGCGATATCAGCAATGCTTAAAGTCAGGACGTAACGACTGTAACAGTTACACAGTTACATCGGGTACTGGGCGAATTGGAAATGTGAATAGTAATGCTGCTTACAAGACAAACACCAAACCATCACTACTAAGCACAACCGCCAAAACCAATAACCCTAGTACTACCTACAAGAGTAGCCCAACCAAAACATCAAAGTCATCTGGTGGCTTTGGTAGCTCGGGTCGTTCTTTTGGTGGTTTCGGCGGTTAAATAATTCAGGAATGCTCATGCTGCAACAAGACATTGAACCTCGCGAGGGTTGGGAAAATCGCTTACTTGAGCTCGGTTTTGACTTCTATGAGGTTTCATCAAAGCATCCTTACTGGTGCGAAAATCGATACTTTCAACTAAACCGCGCCCAAATTGATCATATTGATAAGGTTACTGAAGAACTACATGAGTTAGCTATCAAAGCGGTGGCTCACGTTTTTGATAATGACTTATTACATTTGTTCGGGTTACCAGAAAAGCACTATGATTTGCTTCGAAAATCTTGGGCTACTGATAAATCCTATTTGTATGGTCGATTTGACTTCGCTTGGGATGGTAAAGGTGAGCCGAAGATGTTGGAGTACAATGGGCAGACACCAACATCCTTGTTTGAACTGTCTGTTGCGGCATGGGACTGGATGAAGCAATCAGTAGAAGCAGGGAAAATTCCTCGCCATGCTGATCAATTTAACCTACTGGACGAACGTATCATCACTCAGTTTGCTTACCTGCGTGAAGCAAAAGGCGTTGAGTCGATGATCTTACATTTTGCCTGTGATGAGACATCATCAGAAGATAGAAGAACTGTCACCTATTTAGCTCAGTGTGCTCAAGAGGTGGGTTTTGAAACTGTAATTGTTGATATAAATGAGATTCAGTTGTCAGTTGATAACCAATTCTTAGACCAAAACTCAAAACAGATTTTCAATTTATTTTCACTGTACCCATACGAATTTGCACTTCTAGATCCGTATGGGGATTATATAGAAGAAAGTGGCTGTAAGTTTATCGAACCACTTTGGAAAGTGTTACTTAGTTCTAAAGCTTTGCTTCCTATCATGTGGAAACTCAACCCAGGGCATCCTAATTTGTTGGAGTGTTACTTCTCAAATGAAAAGGAAGTTGCATTAATCGAGAACAAAGTAACCAAGCCAATCTACTCTCGAGAAGGAGCGAACATCGAAATTGAGCTCCAAGGTGAGACTGTAGAAGGTACGACAGGGAACTACGGTGCAGAAGGCTTTATTACTCAAGAATTTGCTCCGTTAGCTGAATTTAAGAACGGTCGGGTCGTAATTGGATCTTGGGTAATCGGTAAAACAGGGTGCGGTATTTCTTTCCGTGAATCAGATAAACTAATCACAAACGACGTGGCACGATTTGTACCACATATCATTGTTTAACAAGGATATAGACATGTCTTTACAAAACATCAAAGCGCATTTAGAAGCTTCAGATCATAACTGGACTATTGGTGAAATTGAAGGAGGCTTGACCATTACCAATGGCGACGGTATTCCGGCTCATCTTGTTCTTACAGAAAACCAGATGATCATTGAAACCATTCTTTTTAAAGAGTCAGAAATCAAAGATGTGGCTCAATTCGACGACTTGATGATGCAAGCACAGAAGGGCTTACCACTAACATCGGTTGGTAAGTCAGAGATCGAAGGCACAAAATACTATGTTGCGTTTGGAGCGTTGTCATCTAGCTCAATCCTTGATAATGTAGAACTTGAGCTCGTTATGCTATTCCAGAACGTTACTGAAATTCTCCATTCTTCTAGCGATTTTCTACGAGAAACTAAGTAACCAAAAGGAAGGTAAATAATGAGTATTTTTTCACGATTAGTAGCTGGTTTTGTCGGTAAAGCAGAAGCGAAAGCTGAAGCAGTAGCAGATAAAAATGCAATTCCCGAGCTTGAGCACTATATCCGCCAAGCAGAAGGTGAAATTCAGAAGTTTGACCAAAATATCAATGAAGTGCGCGGACAACGCAAACAACATGAAAAGACGGTCCATGATCTGGAAGCCAAAATTACCGGTTACAAAGCAGATGCGCAGCAATTTGCCAACAATGACAACCAAGAACTTGCTTTGGAAGTGGCTCAAGAAATCCTTAAGCTTCAACCTCAGCTAGAAACTGCTAAGTCACGCGTTGAACAGACTAAGAAGACAGAAGATAACCTGATTTCGACTGTTCAAGGTCTGAAAGAGCGTATTGTTGCAATGAAAGAAGAAATCGATTCGATCCGTTCAACAGAGCAGCTCCAAAAGGCTCAAGCTGCAACGTTGAATGCGACAACTGGCCTTGATTCAAAATCTAAGACAGCTTTAGATGCCTTTGAGCGTATCAAAGCTCGTCAAGAGAAGAACGGTCACATGCTTGATGCAGCACAAGAGCGCGCAGCGGAAGCTAGTGCACCATCAGGTTTGGACGCTCGAATCGCAGCAGAAAAAGCAGGCCCATCTCAAGATGCTCAAGCACTTTTAGATAGCCTGACAAAGAAAGACAGTTAACATAACGTCTACAAGGGCGACTCTTTGGAGTCGCCTTTTTTCTCTGCTACAAGGATTTCATATGTTAAATAGAATAAAAAAACTTTTCGGTGGCGAGCCAACTCCGGTGCCATCGCAACCAGAAAAACCTCAATTGCCTCAAGTCCTAGGCTTACACCTTGGCGGCACATTTACTTTGGATGCACTCAAACTTCGTTCCCTTGAAAGTTCATTGATCATTGAAGGTGCTGCACCAGAGCAAAGGATTGAAGCAATAGGGGTTGTTGATTTGGATGAACGCCGAAAAATCGTTCGCTACTACACTGATGATGATGGGTTCCTTCAGATTCAGTTGGAAGACAATGAAATAATCGAGATTATCCTTTGGTACTTTCACGATACAAAGGGAATTCTTGATGCTGATTGGCAACCACTTCTTCGCGATAAAATAGCAATTGGTCAATACGAACTTGAAGGTCACCAGTTCACTCAGTCGTTTGAAGGTAACAAACCTGAAGTAATCACAGAGAAAACGTACTTCAAGAACGGAACGGAGTCTGAAACTGACCAATTCTTTATGCCATATATTCGTGAGATTGATAGTCATCATGCAAGTGTAGAATTGTTGCTTGTTTGTGCCGAAGAGAAGTACAACAAGGTTTCTGGCAACCTAGAGCATGAGTTAGTAATTTCAACAGGCGTACATCTGAACCCTATCGATATTAAGAACAATTAAAATGCAGAAAAATATCTCAAAGAAGTTAATTGAGCTTTGGGATGAGTACTTCTCAGTAGTTGCAGATGGCCTAGGTAAATTGCATTTAGGCCTGCTAACACTGAGTTTTGTTCTCATTGTCTATTTTGGTTACCTGCTATTAGGCGAAGGTCACTTGATCGAATCACCAATTAGGATGACCTATTATTTAGTAACTGTAGGCTCCACGGTGGGCTTTGGGGATTTGCACCCGCTAACTGAGATAGGACAGGCATTCACGGCACTTGTTGTGATACCTGGCGCTCTAGGGTTATTCGCATTGGTTGCTGGTAAATTATTGGCAAAAGGAATGTCTCTTTGGTACAGGAAACAAAAAGGTATGCATACAGTTAGAAACAAGTCTGATCATATAGTGTTAGTCGGATATAACCAAAATCGGACCCCCTCACTGGTAAAACAGATTGCTCGAGAAGATAAAAGGGATATTGTGCTCATTTCAGTAGAGCAACATGAAAACCCGTTGCCGGATTTGGTTTCTTTTATCAACGTCCCTTCGTTTACCAATGAAGATGAGTTAGAAAGATCAGCTTTAAGCCGAGCTAGCTGCATCATCATCGATACCGACGCAGATGAAAATACGCTGACGATCGCTCTTTTTGCGAGTTCTCTAAATGGAACTGCTCATTTAGTCGCTCATTTTAATGATCCTGTTAAAGCAAAAATTCTTAAGTTACAATGTCCAAATGCCGAAGCTATCTCCAATCTCAGCACAGAGCTTCTGGCCAAAAGTGTCATAGATATTGGGTCAAGCCTCTTACATAGTGAAATGGTTAGTGCTGAACGCGGTCAGACTCAATATGGGATTGAAGTTAAGTCTGAATGTTCATTTAAAGTATTGGATATTTTCATAGATTTTAAGCAGAAAACTGAATCTACAATTATTGGTATGAGGCGTCGAAATGAGGAAGTTGTCATACTTAACCCTGACCTCGAGATGATTATTCATCCAGGAGATACTCTCTACTACATAAGTGATGAAAGAGTTGATTTTGATGAATGGCCAACTCCATAAAGTGAAGGCGAACCAAGTGTTCGCCTTTGTTGTTTTTAGGCGGATTACAACATAATTTCTAGTTGCTTTTTGTACAGCGATTTAGGATTCTGTTACAATTTATTCTTTCTAGCAAATATCTGATCATTACCTATAAGGTGATTATTCAGTTTTCAGATGGCTAGACTAGGGTAAATGTCAACGAATGTGGTTCTAGTCAGTTAATGAATGCAGAGGTATTTTCAAGTGGTTACAAATCGAGAAGTGTTAATAAGGGAACTGGTGTAAGCGTTTATCGGAACCTGAATACCCCATGTGGCTTCGGTAACTTGATCATCAACATTGGCGATATGCTACAAGAAGCATCGGGTGGATATTTCCCATCGACCACACACCGCGTGATCAACCCTGATGGCTCACGTCAAGAACATTCACGGCTGTTCCTTCATCCAAAACCAGAAGTCGTCTTATCTGAACGCCATACCGCAGATAGTTACTTGATGGAACGCCTAAGAGAGCTTGGTGTCATTTAGTCTGTATTCATTCACCAATTAAGAGTCAGCAAAGGTGGCTCTTTTTTATGGCTCAGGCGACAAATGTAACAAGCAAGACTCGACAAATAAGTGATTATGTCATTTATTGAATAAAAAAAAGAGAAAGGCTTATGGACGATAAACAACAACTCACTGCCCAGTTTCAGCAGTATATGGAAAACCCGTTGCTTTGGCCGGTATTAGAGGTTCTAAGAAAACACCCAAGTGGCTGGAAAGTCCACACTTTGGCTTCTCATTTGGGCGATCTTGGTTTTATCCCCGTACTAGACCCTTCTCCAGAAAAAGATCTATTTAAGCGTAACTTTCTTATCATGAATGCGCTCTACCAACTTCAGGAAACGCTCTATCCAGAGAAATGGCTGCAAGTTGAAGCGATGAATATTGTTCTGATGCCTGCACATCAAGTCGCAGGTCATAAAGTCGACGTAAACGACCCACTGCGTGATTATTACATCCACTGGAAGAACTATGAAGCGGAAGAGGGCGAAGTGAAACGTTTACTCAATGAGTTCTGGACGCGCTACCGTCATTCTGTTGGAAGCACCAATGGAAAAAACATGGACAGAGCGAAGGCGTTGAGTCTATTTGAACTTCATCATGATGTGAGCCAAACAGAAATTAGAAGAAGATGGCGAAAACTGGCGCTCAAATGGCACCCAGATCGTGAGAAAGGAGACAGTGAACGTTTTCGAGTTCTCTGCGAAGCATGGAACGTACTACGCCATTAACGCGCTCATAAGCGGTTAAATTCTTCTTTGAGTATTGCAAGGATCGTCGTGTTCCACCAGCGTTGTTTAAAATAGCGATTTTCAACCAGAGTCGCTTCAACCCGCATTCCAAGTCGTGAGCATAGTCTGATTGCTGCTCGGTTTTCAGAGATGGTTTCCGCATAGGCTCGATGAATAGACAATTGGTCAAAGCCGTATTGCAATAGGGCTCTCATTGCTTCTTCACTGGCTCCTTTTCCTTGTGTTCCACGCACCAAACCACAGCCGATGGACGCTTGTTGTTCGTTTTCGACGCGCAGAGCGGCAATGCCTAAGTAGCTACCGGTCATCTTATCGGTAATCGCCAAATGGAACTGTTGGCGCGGTTGTTGTTCAGCTTGTGTAATGAACATCTTAACCAGTTGCTCACTCTTGGTTTGTGAGCAATCTTGTTCATTGTAAAAACGTTGATACTTGGGATCTTGGCACTGTTTAACGTAGTGCTGAATGTCCTCTTGAGTAAAATCTCGTAAAATAAGATGTTCGGTTTCCAGTATAAAACTCATGATTCATGATCTAAAAAGCGCCAGTTAAGGCGCTTTATACATCAGTTACGGTTAAAACATCATTTCGATGGTTTAAATTGAGAGCTACGCATTCTATTTAGTGCTGCCATCACATCTAACGGGCGTGGTTTCGCTAGATCGCCTTGGTTTGGCATGAGCGCAGACCAATCACCATACAGCATTTCTTTAATTTCTTTCGCAGGATTATTTACCCAGCCAGGGCGCTGAGCCAGTTGGAACCATAGCCAGCCAATGGCATTGACTTCAGCGCTAGACTCTAGTTGTTCGAGCGCAGTCAGATCGGTGAACTCTTTGCCAAAGCGCAGTGAATCGATGCCTTTGGCTGCGACTCGAAATTTTCCATCGACTAAGATTTTTTGTAGAGCTGAACAGTTCAGTGCTCGTGGACGAAAGGTTTCTAACTCCGCTTCGCTTTCATTGTGACGCTCGGTTGGATGCTGAAGCACAACTTGTTTGGCTTTCGCGGTCACATCGACAGGCTGATAGTCATGCATCTGAATAACGGTATCGGCTACGTCTAGATAGTCACCTGAACCACCCATAACGATAATCGTCGATACATCCATTTGATCCCTTAGCTGACCGATGCGATCAACGAGCGGAGTAATAGGTTCATCGCCTTTACTTACCAACGCCTGCATTCGTTCATCACGAATCATAAAGTTGGTCGCTGAGGTGTCTTCATCGATGAGTAAACCACATGCGCCCGCTTCAATAGACTCTTGAAGCCATGCGGCTTGAGACGTTGAACCGGAGGCATCTTGAGTCGAGAAATCTCGAGTATCTTTGCCCATTGGCAGATGGTTAATGTAGTTAGACAGATTGAGATTGTGGACACAACGACCATCTTCAGCTCGGATCTTCATCGCTCCGTCGTTAGTGACTATGGTTTCACGACCGTCGCCAGGAATGTGATTGTAGATAGAGCGCTCAATTGCTGTTAGCAGCGTCGACTTACCGTGGAATCCACCACCGACGATCAGAGTAATGCCTTTCTTGATACCTAGGCCTGTGATCGCGCCTTGGTTTGGGGTCTCTATTGTCACCTCAAGTGATTGCGGAGCAACAAATGGGATGGCATCTTTCATTGGTAAGTCGCAGTTGCCAGCAACTCGAGGCAGTATCGAACCGTTCCCAACAAACGCGATAAGCCCTAATTTATCAAGTTGGCTACGCAAAGCATATTGGTCTTCAATGACCTCACAATGATGTTTCAAGGCTTCTAAGTCTAGTTCACGCTCAAGAGTGGCTCGACGTATGTACTTAGGCAAATGAAAAGTCAAAAGGTTATCCGCTTTTTTGCCTAACACTGAGCGTCCCTCTGCTGGCAGATTGACGCGAAAACGCAATTCTATGCCTTCATCGGTGAATAGAACTGCCGTGCTGTCGAGTACCGCTTGTCCTGTTAAACTGATACTGAGTAAAGAGTCTTGTTTGGCAAGTTGTGCGAAACTACGCGCAATAAAATCGCGCGCTGCAATCTGGTAGTGTGCAGATTTCTTCAGTAGCCAAGCGAGTCCTGTTAATGACCAAGGGCGAACGGCACGCACACGTGATGCTGAAGCGTATGGGTCACCCTGTACGTATTCAATATGGAATGTGTAGTCACCGAAGTCGTAATCGCCTTTGATTTGCTGGTACGCACGGTAGTTCTGTTTTTCAATTTTCTTTAGCTTTGCAGTTAACTGATCCATCTTGATATCGTCGGTTAGGAACACGAAAGGCGAGGATTATAGGAATCGCTCGCCTAAGAGTAAAGGATTAGTGTGGTTGTGATGAGTAACTATATTTCATCGACGAAGATATCTGATTGTAAAGATTGTTTTCGAATTCATCATAGGGCATTGGTTTACCATAAAGGTAGCCCTGACCGATATCACATCCTTCGGTGATGATAAACGCCTCGTGCTGTTCGTTTTCTATCCCCTCAACGGTAACTTGTAAGCTCAGCTTCTGTGCAATACTGATAATCGAGCGCATGATCTCTTTGTCTTGTTCACTTTCATCAAGTTGATGGACAAAGCTCTTATCGATTTTAATGGCGTCAAACGGAAATTTTTTCAGGTAATTGAATGATGCGTAGCCCGTACCAAAATCATCTAGTGACAGCGTCACTCCCAGCTTGTTTAGCGACTGCAGCGTGTTACGTGCAACGACTTCATCCGCAATCAGACCACTTTCAGTAATCTCAAGCTCTAAGTAGCGTGCAGGTAGTTCGTAGGCAGTGAGCAGATCTTCAATCTGATTGACAAATTGTGGACTTTGCAACTGCACTGCAGAAACATTGACACTGACGCGAAAGTCATCCACCTTGGCAGACCATTCTGCGGCTTTTTGAATCGCAGAACGAAGCACAAAGCTTCCCACTTCAAAGATGAGGCCGTTTTGTTCCGCTAAGTGGATTAGTGTTTCATTGGAAATATCACCGAGAATAGGGTGTCGCCAACGAAGAAGTGCTTCTGCTCCTACCCAACGATGGGTTTCCGGTGACACTTTAGGCTGGAAATAGAGAAGCAGGTCATCGTTACGAACAGCCTGAAGCAGGTAACTTTCAAGTTGGCTGATGTTTTTCTGTGTATCGGAGATGTCCTGAGAGTAAAAGCTGAATTTATGACCGGAATCTTTACAAGATTGCATCGCTTCAGAGGCGTATTTAAGTAGACTTTTAGCACACTGGCTTTCGTCTGAACTGGCGACACCAATATAGCTATGTAGGTGTAGGCTTTCCCCTTCGACAGTAAACTTTGATTGGCTGACATCGACCAACTCCTGACATAGCAGATAAATATCGCTGTCGTAGCTGTTGGTTTCAAAAATAAACACCAAGTCAGTGGAGCTTGGACGTGCGGTTATCACATTCAATGCTGAGTGTTGATGGAGTCGCTGACGAAATTCAATAAGGATGTGTTCCCAAGTTGAGTAGCCATACTTAGATTGAATACGTCGTCCGTTGGTAAAGCCGACGTGCAGTACACCGACTTTTCGGAATTGATTATCCGAGACATTTTGGATCAAACGACTTGCCTCTGACTCGAGTGCTGAACGATTCAAAAAACCGGTCCCCAAATCATGCAACTGCTGATAGCGTACTTGACGCTCGGCGGCGCGGCGCTTGTCGATCTCTTGGTTTAGAGAAAAGTTGAGTTTGACCAGATCTTGTGTTCGAGTTTGAACGCGCGATTCCAACTCGCTGTTGAGTTGTTGAAGGTGGTAGTTTTGAAAAACGGTTTTTAGTTGTGCCTCAATGGAGTCACGAAATGACATCAACAATTGTTGATAGGTTTGATTAAACGGGTTTTCAATATTATCGAGCGCGCAGATGGTTCCGAACATTTTACCGTTAGGCCAACGTAAGGGTAAGCCGCAATACGCTAGCATGCCGAATTTCATGTCAGGATTGTTTTGCCACTGGCTATCCTTGGACGCGTTAGGCACCAAAAGCAGCCGACTTTCGTTGATCACCGTTTCACAGTAAAGACCTTGGCCTAAACCCTCTTTGTCCCCAATGTGATAGGGATGGGCATTGTTATTGTTCACGCTAAACACTTCAATATGCTCTTTGTGCACGCGCATGATTAAAGCGGCTGGTACGGAAATAATCTCAGCTAAAAGGTTAACGATAACTTGCCATCCCGAGCTCATTTCATCAGGAATTACCATGTTGTCTGTATTTAACTTAGACATACAAACTCCCTGTTGTTAATTTTTTATAAGGGCAGTCCTTGCTCTCTGTTTTAAGGATAGTCGTTACGATGCACATACGGGTAAAGAAATGTTTAATAATTAAACGGTGGACGGCACAGGAGTTCAAGGATGCATGATGAAATAGACAAAAAAAAGCCCCAAGGCTCAGCTTTGGGGCAATCAATACACTTTGTCTTATTAATGAGACGTGGTTTTAAAACAATAACTTCATTTTATAAACTTATCAATATTGATGTCGGTTGAATAATCTACACCTTGCAAATCGAATCCGTTTAAATTGAGGAACTCATGCTTGAAGCCAGAGTAATCACCTAACTGCATGAAGTTGCCGCAATCCATTTCACTGATTAACTGCTTAACTTGTGATTGTGTATCCGCATCAAGTTCCCAGTCATCCATTCTAATCAGCCTTTCACCATCAACAGGGACAGGCTCAGAGCCGTAAAGTTTGCAACTAAACAGACGTAGCATTTGTTCGATACATCCCTCATGGGTGCCTTTCTCTTTCATCACTTTATACAGAGCGATAATGTATGGGCTTAGACCTGGTATAAAGACACTCGCTTTGGTCACCAACGCTTTACAGACGGTTGCGTATGCGCCGCCTTCGAAGTTCGCCATTTTCAGATTCAAGGCATGGCTGGTTTGATGCAGGTCTATTTTCGCTCGGCCTAATGTGCCATCAAGGTAGATTGGGTGAGTCAGTTCTGGGCCAATATAAGAAAAGGCGATCGTTTTACAACCATGAGCAAGCGACTCTGAATTGATCAGAGCATCGATCCATGCTTCCCAGTCTTCGCCACCCATGACCTTGCGTGTCGCTTCTGCCTCTTCTTCGCTCGCAGCTTCTAACTTTGAGTTGTACCACTTATCATTTTCAAGCAGTAGCGTAGTCCCTGACACAGGTTGACCAATAGGTTTAATAGCAGAGCGCCAGAACTGTCCTGGTTGTTCTTTTGGTCTCACGCCTGACGCAACACTGTAAATAATCAGGTCAACTTCACCTTCAAAATAGGTTTCGATCGCTTCAATGACGTCATCTTTTATCTGTTTAGAAAAAGCATCACCATGGATATTTACAGCGATTCGTCCCGCGCGTTTGGCGTGGCGTTTAAAATAGTAATTGTTGTAGAAACCCGCAGACCCTGTCCCTTGTTCAGAAGGTGCTTTTTCAAACGATACGCTAATGGTGTCAGCCTGAGCACCGAATGTCAGAGCAATTCGGGAGGCTAGGCCAAAGCCAGATGAACCACCGATGATTAAGACGCGTTGGGGCCCGTTGGTTATGAGTTGAGAAGACTTTACATATTCAATTTGGTTAAGCACGGCTTGCTCACAGCCTAATGGATGTGCGCTGCGTGCAACAACGCCATCTATTACAGGTTTTATAATCATTTTTTGTCCTTCACCTACTGAGGGTATTCGGAGAAAATTAACGTAAAGCTATGTAAACTTCATTGAGCTAGGGCAACTAGAAGTGATTAATTAACTGATTGGCAACAAAACTTGAAATCCAAGCTTGTGCCTCCGGCTTAGGGTGAAGGCCATCGTCCATCATCCACTCAGGTTTGATAATCACACCTTCAAGGAAAAAGGGCAGTAAGGGGACATCGAGCTTTGCAGCTAATGAAGGATAAACGGCTGAAAAGGCTTCAGTGTAACGCTTGCCATAGTTTGGCAGTACATGGATCTGCATAATAAGTGGTTTGGCATTTGTTTGCCTAATTAATGCCACCATTTGTGATAAGTTGTTTCCAATCAGACCCGGTGGAAAGCCACGCAGTCCATCATTGGCTCCAAGTTCTATTAGGACGTAGTCAGGTTTGTGCTGCTCTAACAGTTTAGGAAGACGTGCTAAACCATTGCCCGTTGTGTCGCCAGAAATGCTAGCATTGATTACGGTAACATGTTGATCCTTATTGGCGAGATCTTGCGTAAGAAGAGATGGCCATGCTTGCTCGATCGGCATTTGGTAGCCAGCGCTAAGGCTATCACCGAGAATCATCAGGGTTTTGCTATACGCAGGATTAATAAAAGTCAGTAAAAGTACAAAGGAAAGTAGTCGAAACATGCAAACATCCGTAATTAAAGCACACTCATTGTCTAAGATAGTCTCTACTAAACAAGAGCAATTAACAATCCTTGAAGACGTCAATCTCGACATCAAGGAAGGAGAAAGTGTCGCTATTGTAGGGACATCTGGTGCTGGAAAATCGACACTGATGACATTGCTGGCAGGTTTGGACATCCCCACCAGTGGTGAAGTGAACCTTCTAGGACAATCGTTACACACGCTTGATGATGAAGCGAGAGCGGCTATTCGCAGTGAATCGGTTGGCTTTGTGTTTCAAAGTTTTTTACTCATCCCGAGCCTTAGCGCGTTAGACAACGTCACTCTCCCTTGTTTGCTGAAAGGTGAAAGCGAAGATAAGCAAAGGGCGACGACGTTACTTGAATCTGTAGGGCTTGGAAATCGTATCCATCACTCTCCAACGCAGTTATCCGGTGGGGAGCAGCAGCGTGTAGCTTTGGCACGTGCTTTTATGATTCAGCCTAAAGTACTGTTTGCCGACGAGCCAACGGGTAATTTAGATGAACAAACGGCGAGCACGATCATTGAGCTACTGTTTGAACTGAATAAAAAGCATGGTACGACACTGGTTTTGGTGACGCATGATCAGAAACTCGCGAAACGTTGCGATAGGGTGTTGACCATGAAAGCAGGCAAGCTGGAGGCTTAGTGATGGGGAAATCAAATCACGGAGCATTTAACAGTCAGATGATACGCTGGAGCATTAGCGAGATCAGACAAGGCCAATTATGGCCAGTCTCGATTGCATTGGTGATGATCATCGCGTGTATATTTGCCCTCACCGCGCTTGCAGAGAGAATGGAACAAGTGGTGGTCAAGCAGGGTAAGCAAGCATTGACCGCAGACACAGTATTTACCTCGTCAAACCCTTTGCCTGCCACGCTCACAAAGCTCGTAGAACAAAGTGGTCTCACTGCTTCACAACAGACACGTTTTGCAACCATGGCATTTAGCGACAATGCGATGAAACTTATCACCGTTAAGTCTGTTGATAGTCGCTACCCGCTGCAAGGGGAGATGCGACTGAGTGATGACAAGCTTGAATATTCAAAAGTGGAACCTGGGCAGCTTTGGCTAGACGAACGGCTATTTGCACAGCTACAAGTTGAAATTGGTGACGCCGTCACAGTTGGCGACGCGGATTTTACCGTCAGTGGGCGAATAGTCGAGGAACCCGGACTGAGTTTTAACCCGTTTCAACAAATGCCATCTGCGTTTATTCATAGTGATGATCTAAGTAAAACAGGTGCGGTGCAAATCGGTAGCAGAGTTCGCTACAGCCTGTTCATTGACGCAAACCAGTCGGAGATTGAACAGCTCAAAGCGAACGTCACATTGACACCTAGTGACCGTTGGCGTGACCAAAATAGTGCTAGCCGAACCAATGAAGTATTTCAGAGAACGGAACAATACCTTTCCCTAACGGTGGCGATAGTGATCATCATGGCAGCGACGACATTGGTGTTAACTTGCCAGCACTACGTAGCAACGAGGAAAAGAGCCATTGCGATGCTCAAGAGTTTAGGGGCGAGCAAACGTTGGTTAACTCGCTGGTTGCTGACTCAGGTATCCATTCTTCTTATTTCTGCTATTGTACTGGGCACGTCTTTAGGCATACTGCTTGAGTTTTTGCTAAGAATACCATTGGTCGATTTATTACCTAATCCACTGCCTAGCTATGGTATCAAACCGGCAATAATAGCAATAACCACCAGTATTCTGATTGCCATTCCTGCGTTAGGAATTCCGCTGCTCAATTTGATTAACGTCAGTGCGGTAAATGTGATGCAAGCTGAGCAACATTCTCTGCAAAGCAAGCAAAGATATCTGTTACTTTTGTTCCCGCTAATCCCCATGTTAGTCGCGTATTACGATAATTTATTGGTGTGGATAGTGTTAGCCGGAATGGGCGTATTGTTCATTGTGTTAGGGCTACTGAGTGTAGTGATTACAAAATCACTCGCTAAGATGCCTTTGTCTCCTCCGCTCAAGTTAGCGTTGAGCAGAATAAATCGTTCTATGTCAGCGACAGGAATTCAGTTCGGTGCTTTAGCTCTCTCTTTGATGTTGCTGTCAACGATGTGGCTAGTACGAACCGATCTGCTATCCGATTGGAGTAGAACCATACCCAAAGATGCCCCCAACGCGTTCGCCCTTAACATTGCACCTTACGAAAAAGAGGGTTACTTGAAAGTTCTGGATGATAACGCTATTGAGCGTTCTCAGGACTATCCAATCATTCGCGGTCGCTTACTTGATATTAACGGGGTTGACGCTAAGTCGCTGGCCAATGGTCCTGAGTCGAGTGACGCGTTGAGAAGAGAGATAAACTTTACGTTTGCTGATGGCATTCCGGCTCACAATCAATTGATCACAGGTCAATGGAGTGAAACCAATGGTGTGTCCGTCGAACAGGATGTGGCCGATGAACTCAATTTATCTATTGGCGATGAGTTAGGTTTTGTCATTAATAGCCAAACCGTGACGGCAACAGTTAACTCGATTCGTTCTGTTGAGTGGCGGGATATGAAGCCTAACTTTTACTTTATCTTTACCAAAGACGTACTAGCCAACATACCGGCTACTTACTTAGTGAGTTTTCGGGTTGAAGATAGTCACAACGAATTGCTCAATGGTTTATCTCGTCAATACCCCACAGTCAGTCTGATGGATATACGAGTGATGGGCGCTAAGATTCAGCAACTGCTTGAACAGATTGTTTGGTCGATAACATTACTGGCAGCAATCGGTGTATTGTCTGGATTATTGTTGATTTTCACCTTGTTGCGTTTGAGCTTAGGGCAGCGACAGGATGAAATTCAACTTTACCGGACGCTAGGAGCGAGTAAAAAGCGTGTAGAACAAACCATTTGGGCTGAATATGGATTGATGTCTTTGATTGCGGCTTTAATCGCATCAATCGGATCAGAAGCTGTCGTTGGGGCTCTGATGGTGTACGGATTTGATCTTAAGCCCAACCTACATCTCGTGCTGTGGATTACACTGCCGTTAGGTACTTTTTTCACATTGGCGCTGGTGGTTAACAGCCTAATAAAAGGCCTACTAACCCCTATAAATAAGGCAGTTAGCTAAATCTATTCGGCCAAGTTGTTCAGTTATCCACAAAAACGGTGGATAAAGTTTGGGATAACTTGGCCTGTAGATAAGTTACAATTTGCCACAAGCCTCTATAGCAAAAGCCCGTCAACGATTTGTTATTCACAGAAGCAATTATTTCTGGTTTCACCATTTTTGAGTCAAGCACTTTTTTCATTTTTTTCGTCAAAATGTCACTAATTCACCATGCAAAAATTGTGATTTTATTCACTCGTTAATGGCAGTAAAATATCCTGAGAATGAACGAATTAGCCACATTAATGCAATCTGAATCGCAACAAATTCGCACTCCTAGCGTCGCCATTATTGGCGGCGGTATCGCAGGAGCAACGGCCGCTGTCCACATGGCGGAGTTGGGCCTAAACGTACACCTAATCGAGAAAGGATCTGGGCTGGTCGGTGGTCCGCCGATATGCCATCTCCATGCTGGTGGAAATTTGTACAGAGAGATCTCGACTGAACAATGTATCGAGCTACTAAAACAATCCATCGATACCATTCGCTTGTATCCGCAAACCGTCAATAAACGTCCAACGGTCATCGCGGTGCCATACAGTGATGGAGGCTCGCCTGAAGAGCTCTACGAGCGCCTTATTACGATTCAAGACTGCTATGCTGAACTTGTAAAACAAGACATAGCCAACAAGGTGCTTGGTGAACCCGCAGACTACTACAAGTTTTATAGTCGTGATGAAATTGAAGCCCTGGCATGCTTAGAGCAACCCCAAAATCCTACTACCATTGATGAATGGCTGATTCCTTTTGCCAAGCATGTTGATTTGGAGGTGTTAAAATTTCCGGTTGTTGCTGTTCAAGAGTATGGGTGGAGTGTTTTTCGAATTGCAGCAGCAGCGACGTTGGCTCTAGAAAAAATGCCTAACTGCCAACTTAAGGCACAAACTCAAGTGATAGGTGTTGAAGAGTCAGACCAAGGTTGGACAGTGGAGTGTATCGACAGAGAGGGAAACATTGAGTTTCTTCAGGTAGATTACTTGGTCAACGCTTGTGGTTATGAGACAGGATCAATCGATGACTTAGCGCAGAAACCACGTGAACGTCTGGTCGAGTTTAAAGCGGCCTATGTGACACATTGGCCACAATGCGAAGAACTTTGGCCTGAAGTAATTTTCCACGGACCACGTGGCACACCAAACGGAATGGCACAGCTGACACCTTATCCTGATGGTATTTTTCAATTGCATGGCATGACCAAAGACATCACATTATTTGAAGATGGTTTAGTTGCTTCTAGCGCTGATTCATCACAGCCAAGCTTACCACTGCGGTTGAAAACTAAAATCCAGAAAGGCTGGGATGAGGACGTTATTATTCAACGAAGTCGACGTGCAATAGAACATATGGCGCGATTTATCCCTGATTACTCCGTGGCTCATGAGTTCGGTACACCATTGTTTGGTGCACAGCAAATACCCGGCAAGGATGACACATTGCGTGCGGCTGATGTGACGTTTGAAGGCAAGCACTACGCGCGGGTGGAGGTGGTGAAAGGTTCATCAGCCTACGAAGCGGCGGTAAAACTCGTCCAGCAGTGGCAACTGTTTCACTACCAAGACCTGACGATTGAGCAGCTTCATCCGATCACGCTTGCTCTTAGTGAGGCAGAGATTGAGAGCAGAGCGAAAGAACTGGCGCAAGCGAGAACATATCCACAGCAACTCGCTCAATATTATGGTCAATAGCGGTTATTAGGGCCGCGTGGCCCTAATAGCCGAAGAATCGTGCCCATTGACACCACACATCCTGCAAACCCAGTAAATCACCCCGTACAAAGCGGACTTTTTGCCCAGGTTTCGCTTGCGCAAGGCGAGGCAGGTCAATCCTTGCCACACAACCGATTTTTGGATAGCCGCCGATAGTCTGCCTATCATTTAGAAGCACTATGGGTTCACCACTTGGCGGGATCTGAACTGAACCTAGTGCAATTCCTTCGCTTAAATATTCTTTTTCCGGCGCTGCAATCTTATTACCAGAGAGTCGATAACCCATGCGATTGATCAATTGGCTGACATCAAATTCAAGATTGTACAACCCATTAATAGCGTCACGTGAAAAATCACCTACCTGATAACCTTCTATTAGACGTAGTTCGATAGGCAGGTTGTAATCCGGTTTATAGCGGAACGTCATTTGTACTGGTCGACGATGGGGGACATGCGGCGCAAATTTGAGTACATCTCCAAGTGATAGTGGACAGCCTGATGCTAACCCACCCAACTGATCTCGCGTTACGGTTGCGGCACTGCCTAACTGAGGTGGAACGATGAATCCGCCTTTAATCGCTAGGTAACTGCGTAAGCCATTTTTAGGTAGTCCAAATGTAAGACGTTGACCTTTGCTCGCTTTAAACGTTGACCAGTTTTCAAGTGGTTGCTCATCCAGCCGTGCGGCAAGATCACCACCAGCGATGGCCATTTCACAGCTTGAATGAATAAGAAACTCTGCCTGACCTAAGGTTATTTCAAGTGTGGGCATGTTGACCGTGTTGCCCAGCAAATGGTTCGCCCAGCTATAGGCGTAGTCATCAACAGGCCCACCTTGTGTTATACCAAAATGCGCAAGGCCAAATCGACCAAAGTCTTGGATCAAAGTCTGTTGACCCGGTTTAATGACTTCAACGTAGCACTCGTTTATCATTGCCATCCCTCAGTTATTTGCCCGCCTAGACTAATAAATTCATCTAATTCAATGCGTTTTAAACGTACACGTGTACCGATAGTAAAAGGCAGGATAGGGTGACTATTGGGATGGTAAAGGTCGATAGGACAATTGCCTATGATGTTCCACCCTCCAGGACTATCGCTTGGATAAATCGCGGTTTGGTGGTTCGCGATACCGACGCTGCCCTTTGGTAAAGATACCCGAGGAGTGCGTTTTCGTGGCAGTTGAATAGCGGGGTCAACTTGGCTAAGAAAGGCAAATCCTGCTGAAAATCCAATCGCACCTACCGTGTACTCAGCATCGCAGTGGCGTGAAATCACGTCGTCAATGGCTATTCCTTTTTCAGTATAGAGTTCAAGGTCTGGACCCACTGAAACATCATAATAGATAGGCAGCTCTAAGATATCTGGCTGATGGTACTCCGGCATGTGATGTAACGCTTCGGTCACGAGTTTTTCCAAATAGGGGACGAACTCAAAAATTGAAATGCGGTGAGGAAGGTAGTCAATAAGGATTGAATCAAAGGAGGGAGTGACATTCATCACCCAGACCCCAAGCTGGTTGCTGAGATAATGACTGATTTCTCCAATGACCCAAGAAAGGTGGTCGTTAGGATCACTATGAAAACGGATTAAAATTGAACATTCCGCAACGGGATCAATGGACGTGTCAATGTTCATTAGCCCGACCTCTCTTGTTGGATTAACGATCTGATTTTCTCGATGATCTTGATTCCCTGTTCGTTATCACCATGCACGCAAATCGTGTCTGCATCGAGAGCAATAGAGAATCCGTCTATCGTGCGAACTTTCCCATACTGAACAATTTGTTGAACTTGATTGAGAATATCGTCTTCGCTGCTAATAACGGCGTTCGGCATACTGCGGGGCGCAAGTTGTCCATTGGCTTGATAGCGTCGATCAGAAAAAGCTTCAAATAACAGAGGCACATCATATCGATCGGCGATGTCGAGGAGTCGTTGATTATCTGTGATAGCGAGAGTCATTAAAGGTAAGTTAAAGCTAGAGACAGCATCAACCACGGCCTCAAAGATAACCATATCTTTTTGCATGTCGTTATATAGTGCCCCGTGGGGCTTTATGTAACTGAGCTCGCAGTTGTGGCTCTCACATAACCCTTTAATCGCTCCAATTTGGTAGATAAGCATCGCAGTAATTTCTTCTGCTGGCATTGGAATACTGCGTCTGCCGAACCCTTGCAGATCGGGGTAACTGGGATGCGCGCCGACCTTAACGTTATATTTGATCGCAAGTTTAATTGTATCACTCATGATCTTAGGGTCGGAGGCATGAAATCCGCATGCGATGTTCGCCATATCAATATGTGGCATGACTGATCGGTCATTACCCATTGTCCAAGAACCGAAGCTCTCACCCATATCACAATTGAGACTGATTGAACGTTTTATCATCAATGAAAGAATTCCCTAATCAAATCACCTAGTAACATGTTTCAATTGACTAAATTAAACAGTGATCGGTTTCATTTTTTAGCCAACAAACTGAAAAAACTAATTTGTTATGTGTGTAATTAAATATTGATAAGTGGAATAATATAATTTGCTAATATTGTCAGGTTCCTGAATGTATAAAAGATCACTATTCTCCATGGTTCTCCTCACAGCTTCGACGGTTGCTCATAGCGAGAGCGATCTCGATGAATTGGTATCAATGAGTTTAGAAGAGCTTTCCCTACTGCATGTAACTGTCGATTCTGCTTCGAAGTTTTCTCAAGATCTCGCTGATATTCCTGCTGCGGTTTATGTACTGAATGGAGAGCGGATTAAGCGAAGTGGCGCAAGATCGTTAGCTGACGCTCTTAATCTAGTGCCGGGGCTTAGAGTGAGTCACTATTCCGCGGCGGAGCCGATCGTATCTTCACGTGGCTTTCACAGTGGCCTATTTAATAAAATGTTGGTTCTTCAAGACGGACGTAGCCTTTATAGTCCGATATATGGTGGCGTCTATTGGGCGGATGTAGATTATCCGATGGATGACATTGACCGCATTGAAGTGCTTCGTGGGCCTGCTGGGAGTATTTGGGGAGGGAATGCGGAAAACGGTGTGATCAACATTGTGACGAAGTCAGCGACGGAAACGTTAGGCGGGCAAGTCTCCTTCAGTTATCAAAAGTATGGCAGTTATGATCTCTCGGTACGCCAGGGTTTATCGCTATCATCAGACATATATGCTCGTGCCTACTATAAGCATAAGTCTGAAGTCTACCAGCCCATCACGCCAGATACGCGCTGGAACATGCACAGTGCAGGCATTGTTGTCGAGCGGCCTCATCAGTGGATATTACGCCTAGGAGGAGAGAAAAGTAGCGTCATTCAAGATATGTTCACGGTTGACTACGCTAATGGCTTTGCCACTGGGACAAGTTATTCCAATGAAACCATCACTAGCCATTCCTATTACGCACAACTCGATACTCGCCAAACTCTCTCAGACAATACAGAAAGTAATTATCGCTTCTGGCTTCAACAAAACTACGACTCTGCTTATGATGCCCCCGGAAAATATTCAACTTTTGACGCCGAGTTCAACTTCTCGACGCAACTGACTCCGCGTCAGCAGATTATTTATGGCGGTGGTTACCGCTATATCGCTCTCGATCTAATGCATCAGTTCTCAGGCTATGATCTCAACTCAGTGGATTATTATGTACGGTTGTACAATATCGACTCTGCTGCCGACAGTATTGTAAATAGTTATATCCAGCATGAAGGACAATGGACTAACAAGCTAAAAACGGTTGTGGGTGTTAAAGCTGAGTATTTTGAACAGGGAGATAGCTTAGAACTTTCTCCGCAATTAAGAGCCATTTACGATGTTGATTTCATTAGCAGCGTATGGGCTGGAGTAGGCAGGGGTATCGTTGCTCCTTCTTATATGGATACCAACTCCATTTTCATTGCCAATCATCTGTATTGTCCAGCAGGAAGAGATTGTTCAAGTGATTTCCGTCATCTTGAATACTTCTATCAACTGACCCTGCCTTCGGCAGAGCGAGATCTAGAAACTGTCATTACCTACGATATAGGCTATCGCTTAATTACGGAGGATGTCGAGCTTGATGCGTCTGTGTTTTACAGCCATTACGACAATATCGATGGCGTCGAATATCAAGGGCGTTATCCGGGTTATGACCAAATTGACATCTACCAGTTAACTTATAGCTATGTTGTCGACTCTTATGGGGTAGAAATTGCCACTCGTTGGATGATCAACGAGTCTTTGTCCTTGTATGGTAGTTATAGTTATCTCACTCTAGATCATGATTGGCAGCCTTCGTCTACGAGTAACGGAAGTGCAGAAGGAAGCTTATCTATAGATTCTCAACATTTGGCGTCTTTGCAAATGTTATGGCAGGTCACTCAACAAATTCAGTTTGACCTTTTGCTCAAAGGGCAAGAGGTGAATTACGTGAGTAATGCCCATTTGGACAATTACCTCACGCTTGATGTGAGGTTGGCGTGGCAAGCTAACCCTAGTGCGCCGTTAGTTGAACTATTGGTACAAAACCTTGCCGAGAATCAGGGATTCTATGAAGACATAAACAGTTTCTATTTGCGTGAGGAACTCATCGCGTTGAGGCTGAGTTATGAATACTAAGCATTTTCGCTCATTCTGGCTTATTGTTATTGGACTACTACTGGGTAGTAAGCAAGCTTGTGCAGCGCCGTATAGTGAAGATCAAATTAAGGCCGTCTACCTCTATCGCATCGTGAGCTTTATTTATTGGGAAGCGGAGGAGCAGATGGATAGCATCAATATTTGTCTTCCCGACAGTGAAAAAATCCGAAGTCTACTCTCCGAGATTACCCAAGGAAAAATAGTACGAGATAAGCCTATTCGAATTACTAGCGATAATTGTAATCTTGTCTATTTATCGCAAAGAAGCAGTTTGTCGCTGCTCAACTCTTATCCCAAAAGCACGGTTACTGTCAGTGACGTTACGCGTTTTACTGAATACGGCGGCACCGTGGAGCTGGCGACTAAAGCAGGACGAATAAAACCTAAAGTTAACCTCGACAACCTTGGCAGCTATCGAATATCTTCAAATTTATTACGTGTTTCAGACGTTGAGGGGGAGCTATGATGAAATCACTCACCGATCTGTCACTCAAAAGTAAATTGATCATACCGATCATCGTGTTTACTGGACTTGTTTTCCTATTGTCTCAGGGGTATGCGTTTTACCATGCTGTGGATACACAGAGAGATAATCTAATCAACCGAGTCAGTGTGCTGGCCAAAGGTGTGGCGTATAACTTACAAGCGGCCATTCTATTTGATGACAGTTTAGCCGCGAAGGAAGTGTTGGATGCTTTCTCTGCGGATGAAGAAGTGGCGAGGGTTAAACTCTACACTCCTGACGGTCAATTGTTCGCTATGTATGAGAGAGAGGGTCCTGTAGCACCAGTTCCGACAGAAGGACAACGGAATGAGATCAACCGACAAGGGTATTCGATCGGTAAGGATCATATTTTCTTGCTGGTTCCTGTCGAGCTAGAACAAGAAGTGATTGCCAAACTGAGGGTGATTATATCGAAATCCTCCTTCCAAGAACTCTATGATCGCGCGTTGTTCGATAGTCTGATGTTCTTGCTCTTGATGGTGTTAGCTGGCGTTGTATTGTACATGACCGTGCAGAAATACATTGTCGAACCAGTCTACCAGTTAAATATCGGTATGCGTTCGTTTATCGACAGAAAGCAAAATACTCTAAATGTACACCCGACGGCTAATGACGAAATTGGTGCGCTGGTTCGTGCCTTTAACACCATGCTGGATAGATTGAAGCAAAGAGACCAACAAGTTGAATACACATTAGATAGGTTGGAAGAAGAGAAATCGTTCGCCAATGAAGTGGTCGAGGCGGTAAAACATGCGCTCATGGTGGTCAATTCAACCGGTGAAATTATTCATTTTAATGCTTCCGCTTGCCAAGTGTTCCGTTGTACGAGCGCGTTTCTTAAAGGTGCGAATATTCTCGACTTTATTGGTGGGCGAAACTCGGAGAGCATTAAGCAGGCACTCAAACAGCAGCATGAATTTATCGACCAACAGTTTTGGGTAACGGATGTGTTTGAACAGCGTCAGTTACTTCAAGTCAGTTGCGCCAAACTGACCAAGTTAGGTCAGCTTCTGTTTGCGATTCAGGACGTTACGGAGGTTGAACTAGCGCTACAAAGGCAGCGACTAGCTGCTGGCGTGTTTGAACACAGTCAGGACGCGTTGATAGTCACTGATGAAAATGACGTTATTACCATGGTCAACCCTGCATTGACATTGTTGCTTGGCTACCCTCAAGAGTCATTATTGGGAAAAAACACCGATGACATCTTCGAATGGCAGCAATTCCGCTCGCTTATGCCAACAATCAAAGAGGCGGTGATAAGTTATGGGCAATGGCAAGGTGAGGTATGGGAAAAACACATCTACGGACATCAAGTTCCTATGTTTGTAAAGGTTTCGCGTATCGTAAACAATGACGACGAGAATGCATTTGACTATGTCTATATTTTAACCGATTTGTCGAACCTTAAGGAGATGGAAAGGCTAGAACATCTGGCGCACCATGATTCCCTTACCGGTCTAGCGAATCGAGCCAAGCTTTATCGGGTACTGACGGAAGTACTCAAAAGTGAACAAGAAAACAGAACTGGTCTCGCGTTACTCTATCTCGATTTGGATGGGTTCAAAGGTGTGAATGACACCTATGGCCACGACGCGGGGGATGAGGTGCTTAAACAGGTATCAGAACGCCTTTTGTCACAGGTGAGAACCAATGACTTAGTCGCAAGGCTTTCCGGTGATGAATTTGTGGTGTTAATCAACAATACGACCAAGCAATCTATATCTTTATTAGCCGAGCGTCTAATTGCATTGATCCATAAAGACATTGTTTACAAAGGCCGTGTTTTGAACGTAGGTGCTAGTATTGGCGTACACTTTGTAGAGGACTACGACGAGAGTATGGACGAAATGCTTAAAGCAGCGGACATGGCAATGTACCAAGCCAAGGCGAGTGGAAAAGGTCGATTTGTCATCAATCAGGATTGATTGTTCTGCTAAGTGTATCCCTATCCTGTATTTTACCCCGACTTTTGGTTAATATTTGCCTTAATAATTCAGAAGGTTAGTGATATGAATATTTTGGTTACCGGCGGCATGGGTTACATTGGCAGCCACACCTGTATACAGATGATTGAAGCGGGTATGACGCCAGTCATCTTTGACAATTTGTACAACAGCAAAGCATCTGTACTGGATCGTATCCAAGATGTAACGGGCGTTCGACCGATGTTTATCGAGGGCGATATCCGCGATAAGGCGCTGCTCGTTGATGTGCTAAAGAGTAATGACATTCAGGCGGTTATTCATTTTGCTGGGCTTAAAGCGGTCGGTGAGTCGGTCGCGATGCCGCTGGAATACTATGACAATAACGTCAATGGCAGCCTGGTCTTGGTTGCCGCGATGCGCGAGGCCAATGTGAAAACACTCGTTTTTTCGTCTTCTGCAACTGTGTATGGCGATCCGGCGAGTGTGCCAATTACTGAAGACTTCCCGACTAGTGCGACGAACCCTTATGGTCGTAGTAAATTGATGGTTGAAGAGTGTCTATCCGATTTTCAAAAAGCAAACCCTGAGTGGAGTATTACGCTTTTGCGCTACTTCAATCCTGTTGGCTCACATCCATCAGGTGAACTCGGTGAAGATCCGCAAGGCATTCCAAACAACCTTATGCCGTTCGTCTCTCAAGTCGCTGTTGGTCGTCGAGAATTCTTGTCTGTATTTGGCAATGATTATCCAACCAAAGATGGTACGGGTGTTCGAGATTACATTCATGTGATGGATCTATCAGATGGTCACGTTGCCGCGTTAGACAAGGTCGGTCAAAAATCGGGTCTACATATCTATAACTTGGGGACAGGCAATGGCTACAGTGTTATTGAAATGGTAAAAGCTTTTGAACTTGCCTCTGGTAAAAATGTGCCTTACCAGATTGTCGCGCGTCGCCCCGGTGATATTGCAGAGTGTTGGGCCGATCCAAGTAAAGCCATCAAAGAGCTTGGTTGGCAGGCGAAGCGAACTCTTGAAGAAATGACGAGTGACACATGGCGATGGCAGTCGAACAATCCACAGGGTTACCCAAATAAATAGCAAAAAAAACCACCGCAAATGCGGTGGTTTTTTTTACGCTTGATACAAAATAGGCAAAATTGTGTCAGCGCGGAGGGGAAACGTTATTCCGCCTCTTTATCTTTACCTAGCGATAGTATCCATAGAGAGATTGCAGCGACTACCGCAAAGCCAGATAAAATGATAAAAGGCATGGCACCATAGCCGAGGATATGCCAGATAACGGATTCTAAAGTACTCATTTTCTGTGCTCCTTATTGCCAGCCTTCAACACCGTGCATGTCAGGCAGTTTGTGTGCAATACCTTTGTGACAGTCTACACACGTTTTCTCACCAGAGGCTAGGGCAGTAGAGTGCTGTTTTGCACTACGCTGACCTTGCTCAGAGAAATCCATATACTCAAATTCGTGACAGTTACGACATTCAAGTGAGTCATTCTTCTTCAAGCGAGACCATTCTCGTTCAGCTAAGTACGCTCGACGCTCCTCGAATTTCTCAGGTGTGTCGATGGTATTTGTTACAAAATGCGCAAACAACTCTTTCGATGCTTGAACCTTACGAACAATCTTATCTGTCCACTCGTGTGGTACGTGACAGTCTGAACAGACTGCACGTACACCAGAGCGGTTAGAGTAGTGGATTGTTTCTTGAATTTCCTCGACGATAGGTGCGTGACAGCCAGAACAGAATTCCTCTGTATTGGTTGCCTCCATCCCCGTGTTAAATGCGCCCCAGAATAGAAGACCACCAGCGAAACCCATAAATAGAACTACACCGACCGCAGCTTTACTTGGGGTTGCCAATCGTTTCCAAAACGCTTTCAATAATTTCATAGATAACCTCTTATTTACTCACGTGCTGCTTATTTAAGCGCATCGACACTCTTGAACTCATTTTCAACAAGCGGTTTTGCATTGGCTTGAGGAACGTGACATTGAAGACAGAAGTAACGGCGAGGTGATACGTCAGCCAGTACTGCGTCTTCGCGGTTAACGTAGTGCGTTACACTGATCTTAGTTGCGCCCATCTCTTTTGCATTCTTCCAGCTGTGACATGCGAGACATTTGTTCGCATTCAGAGATACCTCATAGCTACGAATGTTGTGAGGGATCAACGGTGGCTGGTAAACAAAGCTACTGTCGAGTACTTGTTCGCGTGGGTATTTTTTAAACTCATCAGCAGAGCGAGTTGCTTCTAATTCACTCACACCACGTAATGACTCTAAGCCACCGATACCACCAGGATTCTCAAGCTCAGCTACAGCCGCACCACTCATTAAAGCACCAACAGATAACAGTGCAATTAGGAATTTTTTCATTATTCATTCTCCGCCTATCGGCTAAATTCTTATCCCTGACTGACGAATCAGTCAGGGCATGCAAACTTACGCAATCTTAGTGATCTTGACTGGACATTTCTTGAAGTCAGTCTGTTTAGACAGAGGATCAGTCGCGTCTAGGATCAGTTTGTTAATCAGAATGCGTGCATCAAAGAACGGTACAAAGACCAAGCCTTCTGGTGGACGGTTACGGCCGCGAGTTTCAACACGTACACGTACTTCACCACGTTTGTTCGCAATCAGAACTTCATCGCCACGACGGATACCGCGTGTTTTTGCATCCGCAGGGTGCATGTAACATACGGCGTCTGGAACCGCTTTATACAGTTCAGGAACACGACGTGTCATGGTACCTGTGTGCCAGTGTTCTAGAACACGGCCAGTACATAGCCACATGTCGTATTCAGCATCAGGCGACTCTGGTGGCGCTTCGTAAGGCGCAGAAATAATCAGTGCTTTACCATCTGGCTTACCGTAGAAGTCCCATCCTGAACCTGCCTTCGCATATGGATCTGAGCCTTCTTTGTAACGCCATAGTGTTTCTTTGCCATCGACAACAGGCCAGCGTAGACCGCGAGTTTGTTGGTATACATCGTATGGGGCTAAGTCGTGTGCTTTACCACGGCCAAAGATCGCATATTCTTCGAAAAGACCTTTTTGAACGTAGTAACCGAAGTGGTGAGCATCGTCATTTAGCTCACGTGCTTCTTCAATTGGGAACTTGTTGATAACGCCGTTGGCGAACAACATGTCATACATAGTCTTACCGCGGTATTGAGGTGCTTTCGCAAGTTGTTCTTCTGTCCAAACTTCTTCCATCTTGAAGCGTTTAGAGAACTCCATCACCTGCCATAAATCAGATTTAGCTTCGCCAACCGTACCGACTTGTTGGTACCAAGCTTGTGTACGACGTTCTGCGTTACCATAAGCGCCTTCTTTTTCGATCCACATTGCTGTAGGTAGAACAAGATCCGCTGCTTGTGCTGTTGCTGTTGGGTATGGATCAGAACATACGATAAAGTTTTCTGGATTGCGGTAACCTGGAAGACGTTCGCCGTTGATGTTTGGGCCCGCTTGCATATTGTTGTTACACATAACCCAGTAAGCATTCAACTTACCATCTTTAAGCATACGGTCTTGCAATACAGCGTGGTAACCCGGTTTAGGTGGGATAACGCCATCTGGAATGTTCCAAATACCTTCTGCGATCTTACGGTGTTTCGGATTTGCTACGACCATATCTGCTGGTAGACGGTGAGCAAATGTGCCAACTTCACGCGCAGTACCACATGCTGATGGCTGACCCGTTAGTGAGAATGGGCTGTTACCCGGAGTCGCAATCTTACCTGTCAGTAGGTGGATGTTGTAGATTAGGCTGTTCATCCATACACCGCGAGTATGTTGGTTCATACCCATTGTCCATAGAGACATCACTTTAGTGTTTGGATCTGCGTACTGTTTAGCCAGTTCAATCAGTTGTTGTTGAGACACGCCTGACATTTCAGACGTTTTTTCAACGGTGTATGGCGCGACAGATTTCTTGTACTCTTCAAACGAAATCGCAGACATCTTGCCTGAGTTAGGATTTGCCGCCGCTTTTTGCAGTGGGTCATCGTCACGTAGGCCGTAACCGATATCAGTATCTGCTTGCTTAAAGTTGGTGTGTTTGTTTACAAAGTCCCAGTTTACCGCGTTATTTTGGATGATGTAGTTAGCGATGAAGTTTGCAATTGCTAGGTCAGACTGAGGTTCAAAGATGTAACCTTGGTCAGCCAATTCGAATGAACGGTGGTAGTAAGTTGATAGCACGTTGACTTTAACGTGTGGGTGACTTAGACGACGGTCAGTGATGCGAGTCCAAAGAACTGGGTGCATCTCTGCCATGTTTGAACCCCAAAGAACGAAAGAGTCCGCGTTTTCAAAGTCATCGTAACATCCCATTGGTTCATCAATACCGAAGGTACGCATGAATGCGACTACAGCGGAAGCCATACAGTGACGAGCATTAGGGTCGATGTTGTTAGAGCGGAAGCCAGCTTTCATCATTTTAGCGGCTGCGTAACCTTCCATCACAGTCCATTGGCCTGAACCAAACATACCTATGCCAGAAGGACCTTGCTTTTTAAGTGCTTCTTTCCACTTTTCAGCCATGGTGTCAAATGCAACATCCCAAGAGACAGGAGTGAATTCACCCTCTTTGTCATATTGGCCATTTTTCATGCGTAGCAGAGGCTGTGTAAGACGGTCTTGACCATACATGATTTTTGAAAGGAAGTAGCCTTTGATACAGTTTAGCCCCTTGTTAACAGGCGCTTCTGGATCACCTTGGGTAGCCACTACTTTGCCGTTTTGTGTCCCTACAAGAACAGAACAGCCAGTACCACAGAAACGACAAGGCGCTTTGTCCCAGGTAATTTTTGTTTGGTCTGAGCTAGCGATCAGGTTGGTTGCAGACGCTGGTAGAGTGATACCTGCGACTGCCGCTGCTGATGCTGCTGCGTTTGCTTTCACAAACGCTCGTCTTGTCATCTTCATACTTCACCCTCGATTTGGGAATGTTGAGTTCCAGTGTTATTGTCGTTTAATTCGTTGTCATCGAGACTACTTTCAATTTGGTGGTAAACCAACGCAGTGCTCAATACATTCGGTAAATTGTTTATTGCTTCGATTGTGTCGGTGATAAAACCTTGGTTTTCTGTTTCTAAAACCACGACTATTTTCCCTTCAGGGCTATCACCATAAATCTCTGCATTATCGTTTTGCTCAATCTGTTGCTTAACTTCGTTAAGATGTTCAGGAGAGCAGTGGACGACTAAGCTAGAAATATGCACTTCGTTAAGTGACATGATGGATTCCGTTTAAACTAAATTGCTCACATTGATTGACGAAGTAGGGCATACAGAAACACATGCGCCACATCCGCTACATTCATCAAACTCTATTTTCGGTTGTGCGACTTTGCCGATTTGTAATTTGAATTTGATTGCCATGGTTTCGCACATATCGCCACAGCTTCGGCATTCGACATTATTAGTCGCCAAACAGCTTTCGCTGATTGACGCTTTTGCATTCCAAGGTTGTTGTGATTGAGGCAAAAATAAGGGTTCAGGACACGCTTCGGCACACTGATAGCAAAATGTGCATTCATCAATCGAAAAATCGACAGTTGGAAAACCACCGTCACCTTTTACAATGATGTTCGTTTCGCAATTTTCGGCACATTTTCCGCAACGGGTACATAAATCTGTAAAAACACCAGAACTTGCCAACCAAGGGAGCCTGATTGAGGTATCATTGATTTTGTTACGAGAAAAAAAGCTGCGCTTTGCTAGATCGACCACTGAAATCCTTAATATCACGATTATTATGAACTAAGCATAGCTCACAATTGTCATTAACAAACTGTCATTTAAGTTCATACAAATTGTAGTTTTTGACATATTTGTATAAATACCCCTTAGGGGTTAATTAGCAGGGGTTCTTGTTTTAGATCAATTAATTCCGACGGCTTTGATCACATATTGTGCGTGTCGCACAAACTAGGTAGAACAAATATCAGCGATAGATTCAACAAGTGGTGAGACAGTGTTAAAAAGTGTGAAAAACTCCGTTACTAGAACCATTGCCAAAGCGATGGGTCTTATCCTTGCACTCTCGGTGGCGACAACGAGTTTTGCCATCATCACTTTGGCTTCCAGTCTTAATGATGCTGAGGCAGTCAACGTAGCAGGATCGATGCGTATGCAGAGCTATCGACTTGCTCATGATATCCAGTCTGAATCTGTCGATTATGAAGCGCACATTACCATGTTTGAACGTTCTGTTTATGCACCGTCAATGAAGGCATTGAAAGGCTGGACGGTACCTGATGATATTACCCATGATTACTACCGCCTGATTGTACGTTGGCACGAACTCAAGCAGGTGTTAAAGAGCCATGACAGGGATCGTTATTTGCTCCTCGTTGCTGGATTTGTAAATCAAATTGATGCTTTTGTGTTCAAATTACAAAACTTCTCGGAGCAGAAACTGATCAAGCTCGCATGGGTTGGGGGATTAGGTCTTGGTGGGATTCTTATCGTCGGCATCTTTGTGGTTCATTACACACGACGTGAAATCGTAAGACCTTTGAACGCATTGGTTTATGCCAGTGAACAAATTCAATCGCGTTCATTTGACGTTGAGCTCAATGTTTCGAGCGACAATGAGATGGGAATTTTAACCCGTACTTTCAACAATATGGCCGCGGAACTTGGTAAGCTGTATCGAGGGCTTGAAAAAGCGGTTAATGAGAAAACGCAGAGGCTTCAGCATGCCAACAACTCGCTGAAAGTACTATATAAATCATCGCAGGAACTCACTGCTTCCAGGATTGGTCAGGATAACTTTCAAGCCATCTTAGCTCACATTGCAAGCTTAGAAGGCATCGCGGCGGTTAAATTAGAAATCACTGCCGAGGGTGAACGCCCACTAATACTGACACAAGGTGACGAATGTGCCGGATGCGATTCGAACTGCCAGAGCCAGCCGTTGTCATTAGATGGCGTGGAGTTAGGGACGCTTTACTGGAAAGTATCATTGCCGTGTCCGGATCAAGCTCTGATCGATAACTTTGTCCAAATACTCTCGCGGGCAGTCTATTACAATCAGACGCAAAGACAGGCTGAGCAGCTGCTTCTGATGGAAGAGCGTGCGACCATTGCCCGTGAGTTACATGACTCATTAGCGCAGTCGTTATCGTATCTCAAGATTCAAGTCTCTTTGCTTAAAAGAGGAATTGCTAAACTACCTAATAGCAAAGAGCTTGATAAAACGACGCCAATTCTTGCTGAACTTGATACCGGGTTGTCGGCGGCTTACACCCAGCTAAGGGAACTTTTGACGACCTTTAGATTGACGATCAAAGAGGGCAGTTTTGGAAACGCACTGAGTGAAATGACATCTCAATTGGCAGAGCAGACTGATGCAAAAATCATTTTAAGCAATGAATTATCATCCATTGAACTAGATGCAAATCAACAAGTACATCTACTTCAATTGATAAGAGAAGCAACCATAAATGCTATAAAGCACGCAAATGCACAACACATTTGTATTCAATGTCATGAAACCGATACACACGTCCTAGTCTCGGTCAGTGATGATGGTGTAGGGTTTGATCAATCAATTGAAAAGCTCAACCATTACGGATTAAGCATTATGAAAGAGCGCGCCTCTCGATTAAGTGGAAATCTTGTCGTTAACAGTCGTGACAATAAAGGTTGTGAAGTACTATTAGAGTATCCCAAGATTAAGGAAACGAACATTGACCGTATGTAGAGTATTACTAGTGGATGATCATCCACTGATGAGACGTGGTATTCAGCAGCTTTTGAGCTTTGAAGACGATTTTGATGTGGTGGCGGAAGCAAGCAATGGCGCTGATGCCGTTGCCAAAAACCATGAGCATATACCTGATCTCGTGTTACTCGACCTCAATATGAAGGGGATGTCTGGACTTGATACGCTCGGGGCACTTCGTGCAGATGGTTGCGATGCAGCAATTGTTATCCTAACAGTATCAGACAGCCCGGCAGATATCGAAGCGATCGTCAAAGCAGGCGCTGACGGTTATTTACTTAAAGATACGGAACCTGACGAGCTGGTGGAGCTACTGCGTTTATCGTTACGCGGTAACAAAGCATACAGCCGAGAAGTAGCCAAATATCTTAGCGAACGTGAGAACAGCACGGACGTCTTTGATGAACTCACAGACCGTGAGTTACAAATCTTAAAAGAAGTGGCAAAAGGCTTTCGTAACAAACAGATTGCAGACACACTTTTTATCTCTGAATCGACGGTGAAAGTGCACATGAAGAGCCTACTTAAGAAGCTCAAGGTTCCATCTCGCACAGCAGCAACCGTGTTATACCTAGAACGATACGGTGATAATAAGTAACTGTTACCAATACAAAAAAGGGCGCTAATAGCGCCCTTTTTAGTGCCTAGTCGGCGAATTACGCGTTCATTGGTACCAGTACTATCGTACTAATGATGACCGTTGCCAAACCACACAGTACAGGAACCGAAGTACGTTTCACGACTTCGAACGGACTGATGTTTGCCATGCCTGAAGTTGCTACGATAACACCTGATACTGGCGAAATAGTACGACCTAGGTTAGACGCCTGTAGCATCGGAATGATTAGGAATGCTGGGTTGAGGCCCATTTTAGCGGCTAATGAAGGAGCAAGCTCTACGAATGCGTAAAAAGGCGCATTACCTGAACCCGTCGCAATGGCCGCGGCAACTGTTAGACCAGTCAAGATCAGCATCAATGCAATACCGCCTGCGCCCGCTGTTTCTGCTAAGTGCAGTAGGTTATCAATAGCGCCGACAGACATAAGACCTTGAGCGAACACACCTGCTGCGACCAATAGCATTACAACACCTTTAAACGCGTCAGCCATACCTTGGTAACAAGACTCTAGGTCTTCAAGGGTTTTTTGTCCGTCAAAACGCTTAACAACATAATCAATCAAAGCGCCGATGAAAATGGAAAGCACTACAATGGTGTAGATGTCTAGTTTGAGGCCTGGGATAGTACGACCGTTAAACAGGAACACACCAATAATCGGTAAGAATGGTAACACGGCATAAAATGCTGGCGCGTTTACTTCAATCTCAGAAACATCGACTCGCTCCATTGGAGAGTTTTGTTTTTGATCGAGGTATTTGTTCCAAAAGAAAGCGGCTACTGCCATCACGATGATCGCACAGATTGAGACTGGAAGTACGGTTTGGACGGCGAATACATCCAAATCTAATCCTGACTTCTCAGCTGCAATGACCACATCTCCAGACGTTGGTGAAAGAATGATCGCAGCAGGGGACGCACAAACAGCAACCGCAGCTGGACGAGAAATGCCCATAGCCGTCATCATTGGGAATAGTGTTGCCATTAATAAAACACCAAGACCTGTTGCAGAACTTACGGCTAATGACATGAGACATGCGACAATATAGGCCGCAACGAGCAGTACGTATGGAGACTTAATGACAGAGAGTGGTTTTGAAAACTGTTTTACTACAACATTGTTAGCACCAATATGAGTCATATAAGCAGCAAAGCCACATAACAGCATGATTTGCATACCTAAACCGCCACCACGGTACTGAAGCATGTATTTGACGTACTCTAGTGCGTCAGTGACCATGTTTCCTGTTGATGTAATCTTTGCGGGCAATACGGTGTGGCCGATAATCCCCGTAACAATCAACAGAAAAACACCGGCAGTGAGTAGGACACCAGCGGGTTTGTAGCCTTTGACAATGAAATAGCCAACGGTGATCGTCACAACGAGGCCAATCAAGAGTTCCAGCATAGAAATCTCCTCAAGATATGAAAAATATAAAGAAACTGTTTCAAACTATGTCAAAGAATGTACAGAATTCTATCTTGTGGCACGAGGGCAATTTGCCGTTCTAATGATCTGGAACAATAATTCGATAAAGCTTTTGCAATTAGAGATATGTTTTGTGTATGTGGTTTCTTGGATGTTAAAATTACAGCCAATGAGTGATGAAGCATATACAAAATGGGGAGGAGGTATTGTTCTCAGCGAGAGTTTCAGGACAACTTATTTAAATCGCCGTTTGTCACATTTTACTTACTCAATACCTCAAAGTTGTGTGTTGCGAGCTGATGGATGGCCTCTAGTGGAGCCGGCATTGCGAGAAAATACCCTTGGAACATATCGATCTCTAACTGACGCATTGCATCAAGCTGCTGTTGGGTCTCAATACCCTCAATTACCGTTTTTGCATTGAGTTTTTTTGCAAGGTTAATGCTAGACAGCAAGCCGCTTTTATCGCCGTCCATGCACGATAGCATCAATGTGCGATCAATTTTAATTATTCCGGGTCTTAACGCTTCAACACGCTTTTGGTTTGAGGCATTTATACCATAGTCATCTACCGCGATTGTGAACTTATTCTCAGCAAGTTTGCCCATCGCTCGGCGCAGGTTCTCTTCACTCGATGCAGCGAGTTCAATGACTTCCATGACAATTTGCGAGCTACTCAGCTCAAGAGCTTTGAGACGCTGATTTAGCAAGCAAGAATCAATACTTTCGATGGCTAGATATTCCCCAGCGGATGGAAGGACATTAAGGAAGAGTTGAAGATGACGGTATTTTGAACGCGCAAAGTTTCGGATGTGAATGACTCGACTTAAACGCTCTACATTGATTTTGTCATCAAAGTCAGTCTGGTCAGAATGGAAAAAGAGATCAGGGCGGACGCAACCATGTCCTTCACGGTGAATCCTTACCAAAGCTTCAACACCGATAACTTGGTCCTGGCGGTCGAAAATCGGTTGGAATACACTATTGAGTTCTAGGTCTTTATAAGTGCCGACGTACTGCGAATTTTCATTGATGGAAAGGCAATCCACAAATTGCTGCTTAGTGGATAGAATCATACCTACAATAGACCTCGATAATCGACAAAGTTAACCACAGTGGGTTGTTCTCAACATTGCGACATAATATTGACATGGCCGTAAATCTGTCAATCAAACTTTGGACTAAAGACTCGAATTTTGAAGGCATATCCAACTATTGGCTAATTAATCGTTTACTAGCAGATAGATTAACTGAATGTTTTGTCATTAGTGGCTAAGTAGTAAACATGGTTTGATGCGTTTTTGTCCACGCTAGAGGGGAAATTAACGGGCGATACTATCGTTCGTACTGGTAGCGTTTAAGAGCTTTCACTTCAAGCTCTTTATCTCGACAAAGAGGGAGTAGTATTGTTGGAGAACGTGACCTTACGATGACATGACGGCGTTTAACTAAGTTGTATGACTGAATAGAGCTGAATGTATTTACGTACCAGCTGTTTATCCGCAGCGCGCTTTAATGGATGGGTAAACTTTACGAAATAAGGGCTAAGGCTAAAATGCTGTTCTAGAGATTGAGCCAGTAGAGATTCACTTTCATACAGAGTGATCCCCTGAACACGGTATTCATCTATCTCGTCTGGTAATTGACCTGTCCACCAATACAGTAACTCTCGACTCTGTTTGCTACGTGTTATCCAATGGTCAGTAAGTAATAATAATAGATCGTTCGGTTGGACGGCGTATCCATATTCTTCTTGCCAATGGGCTATGGTTTTAAACAGCTTCTTACGACATGAAGGCCCAGCGCTAACAAGGTGAGAAGTCAAAATCCACACCGTGCCTATTTCTGAACTGACTCGATAGTGATGGGGAAGATCGCTGTTGTTTACCGTATCAAGAGACTTATAGTCGTAGTCATGACCAAACTCATTCAGCGTGCGTGAAAGACGACGCGCAAAGGCTAAGCCCAAATGATGCTCGTTCATCCCCTTATTGTGAATTGTTGGGTAGTGCTTTTCACATAACGCCATGCAGTCAGCCTGAAATTCGTTGACGCTCTGTACTAATACATCCAATAACAAGATCAATCTCTCCATAATAAGCGCTAAGCGTAACTAGACTAACATGCTGCGATAAAGTTTCGTTACACTTAATCGATTAAAACTTGAGGAGCTTTAGGGGTTTATGTCTAAGATTGAATTTACATCACAACAAAAGCAGGCGATGGCGCAGCGGCTTCAGAACTACTTAGAAGACGAACTTGATATTGAAATCGAGCAATTCGATAGTGAGTTTCTGCTTGAGTTTATTACCAAGAATTTTGGTGGCGCTTTTTACAACAAAGGCCTATCTGATGCACAAGCGATAATGGAAAGAAAAATGTTAGATATTGGTGATGAAATCTATCAAGCCGAGCAATTGAGTGATTATTAAGTTCCTTCAAATTTTTTGAACGACTTAATCAACACCAACGGATGTCGTGAAAGTAAAGAATAGTAAATAATCTGTTGCAAGAAATGAAATGTAGTCTAAAGCGTACAAAAATAACGCTAAGGTATAGGGCTGTTGAATGAAATCAGACGTAAAAAATTACAACCCAGTAGCAAGAGCAATCCATTGGTTGTCAGCGATTGTGGTTATCGCCATGTTCGGTGTCGGACTGTGGATGGTCGATCTATCCTATTACAGTCAGTGGTATAAGACCGCACCGCACTGGCACAAATCAGTTGGATTATTGCTAGCAGGGTTAACCATCTTTAGATTTGTATGGAAATTAGTGACTCCGTCACCACGAACTGAAGGCAGTCCGCTAGAAATCATTGGCGCTAAATTGGCTCATATGGCGATGTACGTTTTGTTTATCGTGCTGTTTGTCTCAGGATATTTGATTTCGACGGAAGATGGCCGAGCGATTGACGTTTTCAACTGGTTTAGTGTACCCGCGCTAGGGGCTCTGTTTGAAAATCAGGCTGATATCTCCGGTCAGGTTCATTTCTATACCGCTTGGGCGCTCATTATTCTTGCTGCTGTTCATGCAATTGCAGCTTTAAAGCACCACTTTATTAATAAAGACAACACGCTACGTAAGATGATAGGAGCTTCACAATGAAAAAAACAATTTTTGCTGCAGGACTGGCTATGGTTATGGCATTGCCTTTTGGTGCTAGCGCAGCAGATTACATGATCGATACCAAAGGTGCTCACGCTTCAGTTAACTTTAAAGTAAGCCACCTAGGTTACAGTTTTATCAAAGGTCGTTTTAACAAGTTCGATGGTGAGTTTTCTTATGATCCTTCTAACGTAGCCGCATCAAAAGTAATGGTAAATGTTGATACGACAAGTTTAGACTCGAACCATGCAGAGCGTGATAAACATATTCGTAGTTCAGACTTTATTGACGCTTCTAAGTACTCTACAGCAACCTTTACCAGTAGCAGTGTTGTTGATAAAGGCGACGGCAAACTGGCTGTAAATGGTGAACTGAATCTTCACGGTGTGACTAAGCCAATTACAATTGATGCTGAGTTCATTGGTGCAGGTCAAGATCCTTGGGGTAGTGAGCGTGCTGGCTTCTACGGCACAACGCGTCTTGAGCTTGCAGATTTCAATATCGCAGTTATGGGTGCATCAAGTTATGTAGACATGGAACTGCACGTTGAAGGTGTTAAGAAATAACGCCAGCAGCGGAAGTGACAAAAAAGCCCCTTAGCCTGAGCTAAGGGGCTTTTTTTGGTCAAGCGACTTATTTCCCGACCAAAACTTCTAGCCAACGTGTTGTTATTCTGTCTTTTACGCTGTTTCTAGATGGCGTTGTTCAACGATGCTCACTCGTTCACCGTAAATAGGGCGCAGTGCGGCAAGAACAGTTTCTTGTGAGACCACACCGACCAATTTACCTTGCTCAAGAACAGGCAGTACATGCGGTTGGTTTACTTTCATCGATTTCGCACGCTCTTCTAAAGAGAGTGTGGTGAAGCGAGTCGCCATCCCCATGCTCGTTGTTGGGTATAGCTGTTCTTTGTCGATACAAAGGAATTCAGCGATATCAACCAGTTTGTCTTTGCTATCGATAGCGATAACTTCGCGTGACATTAAATCAACCACTTTTTGATCGCTCGTTGGAATGTAATCCTGACACCATAGGTCGACCATCACGTCATGTGCAGAGAAGAAACCCACTAAACGACCTTCGATATCACAAACGGGTGCACTGGCAAGATGGTTGTCTAAAAGAGTGTCGATCGCTGTTGGAGTTGGCATGTCTGCGCGTAGTACGACCGGCGCGCTATTCATAATGTCTTTAGCCGTTAGGTTGTTGTTCATAGTTAGTTCCTTAACCGTATTTAACTGAGTTGTTGTAATGGCCGATACACTGGCTGCTTTTAGGTGTGGTCTGCGATAAATTCCCCAGTTCGCAAGTCCCACCAAAACTGCTCCCCCAACAATGTTTCCAAGTGTCACCGGAATCAGGTTGGCGAAGACAAATTGCTTAACGTTTAGGTCTGCATAGTGTGTCGCTGATACGCCGACTTGCTGCCAAAAACTATCGGGAGCAAAGTTCTGGATAACGATCCCCAATGGCACCATAAACATGTTGGCTACGCAGTGTTCGAAGCCGCTTGAGACGAACATGGCAACAGGCATAATTGTCATTGCTGCCTTTGTCATTGCGTTTGCACTGCTAAACGTTAACCATATTGCTAGACAAACCAATAAGTTACATAACACACCTAATGCGAATGCCTGGATGGTGGTGTGGTGTAGTTTATGCTGAGCAATATTGAGCGCATTCAATCCCCACTGACCTTGATCCAATTGATACATGCCAGCGGCACTGACGATGATCAACAGCAGCATTGCACCAATAAAGTTACCGAAGTAGACCTTGCCCCAGATAGAGATCATCTTGGTAAAGCTAATCTGTTTATTGGCCCAAGAGATGCTCGATAACACTGAACTGGTAAACAGTTCTCCACCACATATGACGATGAGAATGAGCCCCATACTGAAGGCCAAGCCTCCAGCTAATCGGCTTAACCCCCAACCACTGTCAGCACTGCCTGTTGTGACTGTTATGTAAAACAGAAATGCCAGACCGATAAACGCGCCAGCCATAATCGCTAGGCTTAACGTCATGCCGCTGCTCTTTTTGGCTTTGCTTAACGCAAATTTTTCAGCTTCGGCCATCATTTCGATAGGCGAAAAGTACTGATTATTGACTTGAGTTGATGACATAACCGCTCCTCAACGTGTACTGCATAAATCTACTCCTGTGTGTATGCAGCGAATAACTCACCACTGCCCAACCAGATTAGGGTCAGGAGCACTAGAGGTAAAATTGATAATTTTTAAAAACCACATCAAAAATATTGATATGCCGTGGCAGGAGCGTAAAATGAAACGGTTTGCGTATATGTCGGGTCAATCTGACATTTGAACGTAGTAATGTGTGTAGAAAACACCATCAATAGCAAAGGATTGGATCGCTATGCGATATTCATTAAAACAGCTTGCAGTATTTGATTCAGTTGCCGATAGCGGCAGTGTCAGTTTGGCTGCTGATAAACTCGCATTAACTCAGTCTGCAACAAGCATGTCTTTGGCTCAATTGGAGAAGATGCTCGGCCGTCCGCTCTTTGAACGCCAAGGAAAGCAGATGGCTCTGACCCACTGGGGAATGTGGCTTCGCCCAAAAGCAAAACGCCTCTTGCAAGATGCACAACAGATTGAAATGGGCTTCTACGAACAGCATTTGCTTAGTGGCCACGTTAAGCTTGGCGCAAGCCAAACACCAGCAGAACATTTGGTGCCTGACCTTATCAGTATTATTGATAACTCTTTTCCTGAAATGCGTATTTCACTTAACGTCAAAAGTACCGACAGTGTTATCGAGGGTGTACTCGACTACAAATATGACCTGGGTATCATCGAAGGACGTTGTGATGACAACCGCTTGCATCAGGAGGTTTGGTGCCGGGATCATCTAACGGTGGTGGTTGCTGCTCATCATCCTTTCGCACGCCATGAAACAGTGAGCTTGGCGCAGCTTGAGCAGGCTCGTTGGGTATTGCGAGAGCACGGCAGCGGGACACGAATGATTTTTGACAGTTCGATACACCATTTGATTCAAAATCTCGATGTATGGCGTGAATACGAACACGTTCCAGTGCTTCGCAGTATGGTTGAAAACGGTCAATATCTTACTTGTTTGCCCTATCTTGATGTTGAGCGATTCATTGAAAGTGGTCAGCTTGTTGCTCTGAATGTCCCAGAACTCAGTATGGAGCGGACTCTCTCTTTTATATGGCGAGCCGACATGATTGGAAACCCGCTTGTCGAGTGCATTAAGCGAGAAGGGGCACGAATGATGAAAGGCAAGCCGTCAGTGTTGTAGCCAACGACCCTGCGCCTTATTAACTAAAACTGTTGAAATATCGATTACGTCACAAGTTTAATGATATGAAATGCGATTGCATTATTGATTGTGTGATCTACGTTGTGTGTTATTGGCGTGGAATTACCTAGTATGCTTACTTGAACTTTTGATGTGTGGTTAAACACACCGAGCGAGGCGTAATGAGCACTCTAGTCGCAATTTCACTTACAACAGGCATTTTATCCGGACTTTGGGGGTGGGTAGCTATCTCTCTAGGGCAGCTTTCATGGGCAGGTTTCTTGGGCTGTACTAGCTATTTTGCGTCGCCAAACGATGGACTAAAAGGGTTATCAGTTAGTTTGATAACTAATATGAGTGGCGTTTTTTGGGCAATGGTGATCATTTACGCATCTCAATTCGCTTCACTGGAAATCCTTGGCTACGTGATTACTGCCCTTGTTGCATTTTTGATGTGTGTGCAGGCGAAACAAGCTTGGCTCGGTTATATCCCTGGCACCTTTATTGGTTCATGCGCAACCTTTGCAGCCGATGGTAACTGGAAGCTAGTGATTCCTTCCCTGATTTTAGGTGGCATTTTTGGTTACCTAATGAAAGCGAGCGGTATGTGGCTTCATCAGAAGTCGAACCAATCTCAGGCTAATAACCGCTTACAAGCGCGTTCTTAGCTTTAGATAACCATCCTGACTGCTATACCGAAGCTGCTCAGGAACCCCCGATTGATTTGTATCAGTATTTTTTGATATGCGGCATCTAGTTATAGATGCCGCTTTTTTATGTGTTGCCATTTGCCATTGTGACGACACGCTTCAATGTCCAGCGCAATAAGATTGGAATGCATTCGTTACCTTTGGTTTCGCAGTGGGAAACGATGGCGAGCGCGAGATCCGGTTTGGCGTATTTTTTCAGCACTCGTGTGACGACTTTTTTCGCGGGAATAGGGTGATCTAGTGGAATCTTGACCATATTTTTAAAAAACGGCTCGAATCCATTGTTATACAAGAAGTGCTCTATATCTCGATCCGGTAGTTCGGTGAGTCTGTGTCGCTCTTGGTCATGACCCAACTGAGCTTTAACGGTTGCTGCGTACTTTTTACCGGCGGCATCGCCATCTGTTACAACATGCCAGTCAATTCCAAATGCTTTGGCAACTTTGATCAGCGACTTTAGACCTGACTGAGCAAACTCGATGATTTGCACGCCTTCCGCGGCGAGGTTGTAACCGCACTGGTTAGCCAATTCGTTAAATAGCCACACCTCAGTCTCGCCCTCAACCAATAGCCAACACCGAGCAAACAGCGCACCTGAGCGATGGAAACGAATATGGAATCCGATGCGGCGCAAATCGTCGCGGCCAAATCCTTGCTCAGACAAATAAGTGGTAATGGTACGATCCGACTGTCTAACTAAGCGTCTAATGCTGGATAATGGAACCTGACCAAGTAACTCGCCACTATTGGTTGTTAATATTTTTTGCATAGGTAAAAGTTGCAGTAAACCCCATGCGCGCGCGAGGTGAGTAGGGTGCAAACGGCCTTCTGGATCTTCAATGATCAACAGTGGGCGAGCGCAACGTCTTAGTGTTGTTGGGCCTTTCGCTTGAAGATAGGCATTTAACAGCCCCATAAACAGCAAGCGAGTTTGTTTGTCTTTTGTTTCCTCAACTACCTGAGAAATACTTTTGGTACCTTGAGGCGCATTAAAGAAAATACCATCACGCTGTTTGCGTGGATTCTTGCGTGAATTGGATTTAAAAGAAAAGTAGTGTTCGACTAAGGCATTCATTGAATTCAGGCTACTACGCATTTCACCTTTGTTGACGTGGCCGGGAATCGCCATTAAACGGCGGCAAGTATTGTCTATCCGTTTCTCTACACGGGAACTGACACTGTTTCCGTTGTGAATAGGGCGTTCAAAACGACGTGAATCCTTGAGTCGAATAACAGGATGGAGACTCATCAGTTCTTGTGCCAGCTTTTCGGAGTGATGCAACGGCAATGGGTTTCCTTCGATATCGAGAAAACTGTACTTAGTCTCGATATCATACGCCACACGTGATGCACTCAATCGATAGATAATACGATGAACCCCTTGTTCGTCCTCAACCCAAACGGGTTTGATCTTTCGATAGCGACCTGCGTGAATTTCGTTTTTATCAGTAGAAACCAAACTTAGTACGATTTGTAGGTGCTGAGTCTGGGGATGGGCGATGGAATAATCGACGTGGAAGTCTGTCATTTCGAAACTATACGGAGTGCCCTCTGGTGGGAGTGAAACAGAAAGCGCGTCTAGGAGTGATGATTTACCCCAAGTATTTTCACCAATTAGGGTGGTGAGTTCATCGAATGCGATTGAAAGACGTTTGATTCCACGAAACCCGGAAATCTCAATTCGCTCTAGCTTCATAGAGTGACCTCAATGACTGTTGTTATGATAAGCATAATAGAAAAATGCTGGCATAGCAGACATTTAGCTCACAAAGTCTTAACCTGACATCAATCTCAACTCGTTTTATAACTATGACCGTCATCATACATTCAGATGTATATGGCATATCGTTCTTAATATAAATGTGAAATATAATGAATCTGTCATGTTGGATAAGGTAGGATGTAGCGGAAAAGAGAGAAAAGATATGACAGATAAAAAAAATAAAACAACACGGCTGCGGATAGCTCACATCAATGATACACATTCCTATTTTGAACCTACATCTCTTCAGTTATCTATCAATGTCGATGGACACTCGTTAGCGCCCTATGTCAGTGCAGGGGGCTTTGCTCGTATCGCCACGCGAGTAAAACAGTTGCGTGAAGAGGCACAATCTCAAGACCAAGAATTTGTTTTTCTTCATGCGGGAGATTGCTTTCAAGGGACCTTGTACTTCTCTTTGTTTAAGGGAGAAGCAAACGCCACCATGCTTAACGGCTTAGATATTGATGCGATGGCGTTAGGCAATCATGAATTAGACATGGGTAATGAACCCGTCGCTCAGTTTGCAACTCAGATTAATTTCCCGCTGCTTGCTGGCAATTGGGATCTAAGTAACGAATCCCTCAATAAGGCACATAGGCTGTCAATCAATCCAAAGGTGGTGAGCTATAACGCCGTCACTCATAGCGCTGGTTGGATAGAGAAACCGTTTGGTGACGATAAGATTGCTATTTTTTCTTTAGCGCTCGACAAGATGGCCGACATCTCCAATCCAGACTGGGACACGCCCTTTATTAACGCGATTGAAACGGCAAAAAATACGGTAGCACAGATGCACCTCGCAGGAATCAACAAGATTATCTTGCTCAGTCATATGGGATACGAAGCCGATTTAGATCTCGCCAACCATGTCGATGGAATCAGTGTGATTGTTGGCGGACATAGTCATCGCTTGCAGGGGGATTTCAGTGATTTAGGTTTAACCAAAGACGATGATTATGGCGTAAAAGTCAATCAAACCTACGTAGTACAAGCGGGCTATCATGCCTTGAGCCTTGGTCATTGCGACTTGGAGTTTGCGGCCAATGGTGAACTGATCTCATTCAACGGTCAAAATGAGCTACTCCTTGGTCGACGACTGTTTATTGATGCCAGCATGAGCGAAACTCATGACGACACACCATATCAACAAGCACGTGAGTTTATTAACGTACATCCAAATGTTGTTGTGTGTAAAAAAGATCCTGCACTCCAGACGGTGTTGCAAGAGAAGTATCGTAATCAGGTGGTGGCTTTACAAGGTAAGATCATTGCGACAGCCGATAGAAAATTGCGTCACATCCGCGTCCCAGATGAGCAAGGCCCAAGTCAACTCGCCCCTTTGGTAGCACAGTCATTCCATTACAAGATGACCCAGATGGGGTACGACGTAGATTTTGCGCTCCATAATGCCGGAGGAGTGAGGAACTCACTTAATGCGGGAAACGTATCTGTTGCGGATGTGGCAGGTAAGCTACTGCCATTTGCCGTACCGATCGGTATCTACAAAATTAAAGGTCAATACTTGCCGCTCATTTTAGAAGGGGCAATTAATAACGCGCTAAACAATGGTGTTGAAGGGACAGGGGATGGCTCATTTCCTTACACACATAACCTGCGCTTTACTTATCTGTCTGAGGCGGAAATCGGTAAGCGTATACAGGATTTAATGATTTTAGATTCGAGTGGCAACTGGCAGCCAGTTGACCACCAGCGTATATATCACGGTTCTTCATCGGCATATACGATGAAAGGTAAAGAAGGTTACGACGCGATTTTGAATATGGAAGATGAAGGGGTTATAACCTCAGTCTCGATGGCCGACTGCTTCATTCGACTGCTGGAAGATAAGCCGCAAACGCTCAATCGTCTACAGCCCAATATCAGTTCTATTCAATGGCACAAAGGTTGCTAGTTACTCCTTGGGTTCATGCTATGTATCAATAATACTCAAGGGGGTATTATGTGGAGTAAAGATTGGATAGACGTTGCAGTGGTCATTAGCTGGATTAGCGTATGGTCTGCATTAGTTTACTTTATTCCTGTGGGTGGCGTTTAACCGTCACAACGAACACCACAGGGCACCAAACAAAAGGAGCAAGTAAATTTGCTCCTTTTCGAATTTAGCTATGGACGAATGCCTGATTGAGGCATAGAATCCGCCTTGTTTGGGGAGTAGTCGCCTCTGGTTTACTTATCGTCATCTCGTTAGATTCTATCTTTCCGGTAAGTATAAGTAATTCTGATGGAATCCATCGGGATTATTTCGACGAGACCAACGTAATCAAATGGCACTTAACATAAAAAAGTTAGGTGAATTGTTTGCTTGCGGTTGGGATCGTTACATTTCATGACTCTGTTGATCCCTCCGCATTTGGAGGACATATGACCCCTATTACTTACATCTGCTTCGGCATTCTGATCCTTTCACTGGTTGCCCTTGATATCTGGCAAACTCGTGGTGGGAAAATTACCATCAAAAAAGCCGCAATCTGGAGCATCTTCTGGTTTGCATTTGCTTTTCTTTTTGCTGCGTCTATCTACTTGTTCTGGGATCTCTATGCGCCTAGCAGTCTATACACGCCGGAAAAAGCAACCGTCTCATTCATCACCGGTTACTTGTTAGAGAAGTCTCTGAGTGTTGATAATCTGTTTGTGTTTGCAATCATATTCCATCAATACATGGTCCCTGAGCATCTTCGTCCACGTGCGCTTCTATGGGGTGTGATTGGGGCGTTGATCTTACGTGCAATTATGATCGCAGTAGGGGCTCAACTGCTCGCTCAATATCACTGGATACTGTATGTATTTGCTCTATTCTTGATTTGGACCGGTATCCAATTGGCGCGTGATAAAGGCGATGAGGAAATTAACTCATTACCAGAGCGCATTATCCGCAAATTCGTCCCAGTCAGTGACCAGTTTGCTGGTAATGCTTTAACTGTTGTAGAGCAAGGTAAGCGCATTGCAACGCCGATGTTTATCGTTATCGCGGTTATCGCTTTTATGGATGTTATGTTTGCTCTCGATTCCATCCCAGCCATCTTCGCAGTCACGCAAGAGCCTTTCCTTGTATTAGCCGCAAATGTATTTGCACTTCTTGGGTTACGCTCGCTTTACTTTGTATTGCAGGGCATGATGGATAAGTTTATCTATCTCAAGCCTGCGCTGTCCTTCATCATGGTGTTTATCGGCATTAAGATGATGTTAGTAGGTTCGGCATGGGAAATACCAACAGCGGTCTCGTTGTGCGTATTGTTGGTTACGATGACGGTAGCTGTGGTGGCTTCGATCATGAAACAGAGAAATGACCCAGAACAAATCATTGTGACTACCAATAAATAAACTAATTAGTTTTCGAGTAACATCCCGTTTTGAAATGCGAAATGTTGTAAAATATTTGTGATACCAAAACGGGATACACCACTGTGACTGACTAGGTATTCATTATAAATGGCAAATTACGGTTTTTTATTTACTTAATCTGGATTAAATAAAATGTAGGGTGTTAATGGGTTGTTTTATTAAAAAATCTAATGTGAACATCCAAAAATTGTCATTTTTTGCGCGAAAAAATATTGCCTATCATTAGCGCAACAAAACGAATTAAGCAGTTTATAGAGAGGCAATCATGGCACAAGCAATGCAAATGGGTACTATCGAAGCACCTATCTCTATGGATAAAAAAACCTACTCGGTTTCTTTCAAAGGATTGATTGCACACCTACTAGATATTCTATTTACAGATAACAGCGAACCAAGTACGCAATACGCGACTGATTTGTCTGGTCATATGCAAAAAGATATCGGTCTATACCGCTAATAGAAATATTAGAAGAAATGCTAGCCATGTTGCAGGCATTTTTTTATCTGTACATAGAAATAAAAAAAGCGTTCATTTGAACGCTTTTTTCGTACTCGGGGGAATTACTTCTTACGGCAGTATTCTGCGATAACGTACATAGATTGACCACCGTTCGCTTTACCAGAAACAAGCTTAGGATCATCGCCGATGCTAATGCCACGGATAACCGTGCCTTGCTTAATGACTTGGTTAGTGCCTTTAACTGGCAGGTCTTTGATAACTGTTACGTCGTCACCTTTTTTAAGTTCAACGCCGTTGCAATCAAGAGGTTTGTCATCAGCCGACATACCTGTCATTGCCCAGTTCATTTGATCTTCTTCCATGTACATCATGTCTAGCGCGTCTTGTGCCCAGCTTTCTGAGTTCAAACGAGTTAGTTGACGCCAAGCCGTTACCTGAACAGCCGGTACCTGGCTCCACATGCTGTCGTTTAGACAACGCCAGTGGTTAATGTCTTTTGGCTCATCGATTTCACCCAGACATTTGTCACAGACCATGATGCCGTAATCTACTGTCACGTGGCTGTGCGGTGGAACAGCGTATGCCGTTAATGGTGCATCAGCAGCACATAGTTCACATTTAGATTGGCAGCGTTCTAGCATAGTAGCTTCAGAAGACATAATGGACTCACATATATTAGGTGTTAATAACGCGGCTATTATGCACTTTATCCATCGAAATGAAAGGGCTATTGGGAATAGCAAAGGTTTTCCCGCTGTAAAATTGCCAAATACTGACTTTTGTAATCAATCGAGTAACAAAATGCATCGTGTCAATAGCTTACGTTGTGTGACAATGTCACATTGTTAGCATTTTCTTTACCTCTTTAGTATCAATAGGCATAATCAAGCGCGTCTTTATTTCAAATTAATAGGTCACGGAAGTTGGAATTACTATCCATTGATTTCTTAGGCAAGCCCCTTCGTCTAGAAGGTTCTATGGCTGGCTGGCAACAATTGTTTTGGAACAATCAGCTTGTCTCTCAGCTCGATGCGGATTGTGAACGTGGAAGGGATACGGAGCATATGTTCACGCTAATGAATGGTGAACAAACGCTTGAATGCCGATTAAAAGCGACCTTGGTGTGGCAACCTTTCACTTTGGACTTCCAAGCCAGTGCAAATGGGGAAGTTATCGCTAAGGGCAGTCGTAACACCAAGGACATCGAGCAACAAGTCCCGTATACGCCACCGCCGCAAGAAAGGCGTTTTAGCCTTATAGGATTAATCTCGCTAGGCATGAAAGCGATCAAGAGCGCCAAGTTGGTTAAAGTTGTTCTTGCCTCTGCTAGCCTTGCAGCTTATTCCTGGTTGTTCTCTTTTCAATTTGCGCTCGCTTTGATTGCTTGTCTGGTTTTTCATGAGTATGGGCATGTTAAAGCGATGAAATACTTCGGTATGAAAACCAAAGGTATCTACCTAGTACCATTTCTCGGTGGATTGGCTCTGAGTGATGAGAAAATAAACACCCGTTGGCAGGACGTCGTTATCTCGATAATGGGGCCTATGTTTGGATTGATTTTGTCTGTCGTACTGTTAGTGATTTATTTGATCACAGGCGAAATGTTCTTTGCGGGTCTAGCGGTGTTCAATGCATTCCTAAATCTATTTAACTTGTTGCCGATTTTGCCTCTCGACGGCGGGCACGTGTTAAAAAGCATCAGCTTTTCGATGAACAGCGTTGCGGGTATTGTTTTATGTACCGCGGCTGCCGCTGGTGGCGTGGTACTAAGTTACTCACTTGGCCTAACGCTATTTGGTTTTTTACTCATCATGGGTATGTTAGAGATCGTATTTGAGTGGCGTGGTCGTCACCATAGTCACTTATTGCCGCTCGATCGTTATGGTCAGATTGTATCCGCAGTTTGGTATGTCGGCTTAGTGGCAAGTTTGATTGGAATTATTTGGTTCTTTGCTTCAACGGGTGACCAACTGCTTCAACTTCCGCTACTCATTCTTGGTACATAGTAGAGAAAAGGGAGCCAATAGCTCCCTTATTGTTATGAGCAGTTGACGCGAGCAACGGAATAGTTAGGCAAGTTGTTGATCTTGGCCGTCAAATCTTGAATACGTGTACTGTGTGAAGGGTGAGTAGAGAGAAGCTCCGGTGGTTGACTACCGCCTGATGCTTTGGCCATATTTTTCCATAGTTCGATGCTCTGGTTCGGATCAAACCCAGATTTAGCCATCAACTCTAAACCAACCAAATCTGCTTCGGACTCTTGGGTACGACCATAAGGCATCAAGACCCCGTACTGAACGCCTAGTCCGAGCGCGGCCATTGTTGCTTGTCGATATTGTGCGTAATCTGACGAACCAAGAGCGATGCTTGTAATCTGTAAGCCGGCATTGGCGATTTGGGACTGAGATAGACGTTCATTGCTATGATCCGCCAATACATGAGCAATCTCATGACCGATAACCGTTGCCAACTGGTCCTGATTAACTGCGACATTTAGTAACCCAGTGTAAACGCCTATTTTCCCCCCAGGTAGAGCAAAGGCATTGACTTGGTCACTATCAAAGACCACCACTTCCCAATCAGTAAACCCCGGTTGCTTTGGGACATGCTGAGTGATTGCCTTGGTTACACACTGGACGTAGGCGTTGGTCTTAGAATCTTTACTCACCGTTTGCTGTTGTTTCATTTGTTCAAATGATTGCGCGCCTAAGGAGCTCATATCCTGATCGGAAAACAGCAATAGCTGATTGCGTCCTGTAGGAGATGAAGTACAGGCAATCGCGGTCAATGCCGCAGCAATCGTTGAAATTTTTAACCACGTTCTCATCGAATTCTCCATTTCAAACGCAATATTACAATTGGTAAATCATAACATTAGGGTACAATCCTTGTTAACCATAGTTAAAAGTAGATTTAATCATGAGTATTTGGAAACAGCCGATCAATTTAGAGCTTCTTAACCACACATCAAAAAATACTTTGATAGAGCACCTCAATATCGTTTATACCGATTTTGGTGATGATTTTATTTGTGCGACTATGCCGGTATGCTCCTTTACTCATCAACCTTTAGGCATGCTGCATGGAGGAGCATCGGTTGTTCTTGCGGAAACGCTCGGGTCCGTTGCTGCAAATTTCTGTGTACCAAAAGGAAGCTATTGTGTTGGTTTAGATATCAATGCTAACCATGTACGTTCAATGCGAAGCGGGCACGTGATTGGAACGGCGAAACCCATTCATTTGGGCGTTTCTACTCAAGTATGGCAGATTAACATTACCGACGAACGAGAAAGACTGGTCTGTACTAGCCGACTGACGATCGCCGTAAAATCAAAGCGTAAGACATCGGTTGACACTGAAGGTGCCAGCAAATGATGATCCCGTTTAGTGGCGGTAAGATCATCGCTACGGCATTTGAAGTGGTCATTAGGCTCGATGGGGTACACATGGTGAGCTTGCAAGCACAGAACGATGCTGTGACTTTAATTGGTAGAGGTGCGAATGTAATTTCAGCCAATGGTAGTGAGACCAAGTGGTCGGTTAAATTGGATAGTGAACAACAATTAATCGAGTTGTCTCAGCAAATAGGCTGTGAGATACAATAATTGATTTATCGCTTGATCCGTTGCTACTAAATGGGGAAACTCGTTGTTAGATTAATAATAACGAGTTTTCCTCTTTATGAGCAGCCCAAGACTAAGAGTCCAATTTGAAACCCTGTTTGAACATTACAAAGGTCAAGACTGTGGTGTACAGCTCGAAGAAATCACAGAGATCTTATTCTGCACCCGACGCAATGCCCGTATCGTTCTCAACAAAATGGAAGAAGAAGGCTGGTTAGAGTGGCATCCAGCTCCTGGAAGAGGAAAACTTTCGCAACTGATATTCAAGCGCAGCCGAGCCGATGTTAGTGAGAATCTTGCTCGACGATACTTGGAAGAGGGGAAAATTGGTCAAGCACTAAAAGTACTAGACCATGATAGTGCTAAACTGGCCCAAGTGGTGGAGAGTTATCTCGGCATCGTCCATCAAGAGGGTCAACAGGTTGTTCGTCTCCCTTATTACCGCCCATTGACGACGCTTAACCCAAGCGTACCGATGCGACGTTCTGAACTTCATATTACTCAGCAAATCTTCAGTGGTTTGACTCAGATCGATGAATCTGAGCAGCTAAAACCCGACCTTGCCCATACATGGGAAATGCTCACTCCAACCCATTGGCGTTTCTATATCCGACCGAGTGTACGTTTTCACAATGGTGATCTACTCACCATGCAAAACATTGTTGATTGCCTTTCGTCTCTAAAAAGTAAAAATCTTTATTCCCATTTTTCACGAGTAGAATCTCCAGCACAGCAAATAATCGATATTCACCTAACACAAAACGATTTCCATCTGCCGCTACTGCTCTCCGAGTCCTGCGCAAAAATCATGCTACCAAGTGAGAGCAGGGCTGACAATTTCGATCTGTTTCCGATCGGAACTGGTCCTTATAAAGTGGTACAAAATGATAATAAACGATTGGTATTGCAAGCATTTGATGGCTATTTCGGCTTTAGACCTTTACTTGACAGAGTGGAAGTGTGGGTAATTGACGAAGCGCATTCATCGATGGTGTTTCCAAGCCTAGCAAAGCCGATTAAGCCGGACGTTGCAAACTATGGAGATGAAGTAGAACTTGATCCTGGATGCACACTGCTATTGCTCAATCGTAAAAATGGGCTGGCGGTGAGTGATGAATGGGCGAGTTATTTTAGCCATCGATTAAGTACACTCAACTTGTTCCAGCAGCTACCACAGGAAAAAATCGTTGAGCTAGGTGTTCTGCCTGCGCATGGGCTAAAACCAGGCTGGTACCATCATACAAAACAGGGTTACACCTCTCCACCATCTTACCGAACTGTTACGATTGCTTACCACGCTCAACACCCAATGTTTCCAACGTTAGTGAAGTGTATTGAAGCGATACTCAAGCACGATGGATTGAGCGTGAATCTGATTAAGTATGAGTTGACAGTTGACGATACCGCGGAAGTGGATATTTGGATAAAACCGATGGGAATTGCAACCAATCGAGATGACGCGCTAGCAGGTTGGTTGCTCAATTACAGTGATATCGAAGCCTTAAGCATGAGTAAAGATTTCGAATATTGGACAAAAGTAGTAAAACAGTGGCAAGCAACAGAAAATGCTAGTTTTCCAGCGAAAGAGCTCGGGAAATCTCTGGCTGAAAAGATGCAACTTATCCCAATGTTTCATTGTTGGCTAGGAGTTAGCAAAGACCAGTGTGGGGCGTTACAAAACGCTAAATGTAACGCTTTAGGCTGGTTCGACTTTAGTAAAGTATGGGTAAAACCAGCCTTGGATCTCACTTTTGAACAAAAAGAAGAGTAGTTATTTTGGCCAAACCCAATAAAAAACAGCCCTCTAAGACCATAGACGTATTGTGTACGAAATGTAAGTGTCACCTGTTTAAATACCGAAAAGGAGGCAAGGGGGCTTTAGTTAAATGTTTTAAAGAGCGAATAGTTGAAGATCACACGGATAACCCCTGTTTTTGTCCGAGTTGTGGTATCGAATTCGCGAGGGATACATTAGTTCGAGGCACGCCAGCATTCAAGATTATTGGCGGAAAAGTCACTATGAAGTAACCGATATTCAGAATATTCTTTTGTGACATTTTCTCCAATCATGAATAGCGATAATTGTTTAAAACACGCTTGAGAGTGCGAATTTTGATCTGAGTCGATAAAAAACGTAAAAATCTCGTTAATAGGTATCATTGTTTTGTAAAGGTGTTAGAATAGCCGCAGTTTCGTTTCGGTTTTTCCAACTTTACATTAAGGGTTTACAATGGAGCTAGGTCTCATCATCGCTTTCATCGTTGCAGCAGCTGTAATGGTTAAGAAAGAGATGGCAAGCGCAAAATAATCGGTTTATTCATACCAATTTTCTTTTCCTTTTTTGAATAAACTCCAAAAAGCTCCTTAATAGGGGCTTTTTTAGTTTCTGGCTTCGCTATCAACCATTTTGTTATCCGCATAGCTTTCTCGTACTAGGTAGTAAAATTACTTAATGAAAGTGATAGTAATTATCATTTGTATTTGTATAATGAGCGCGAGAACTATAACTTAACATGAGAAATTACGGATAATGAAAGCCAACTTCAGCCTTATAGCATCAGCAGTGGTGCTTGCTCTCAGCGCAACTAATGTCCATGCTCAGGACACCACCACATTTGATGAATTAGTTGTCACAGCTTCTTTAGCTGATAAAACAAATCAAGATAAAAGTCGTTCTTTGAGTCGTATAGATGGTCAACAACTTGAAGAAATGCAACCCAATTCTGTTGCAGAAACCATTAAGTATGAACCTAACTTAACTGCCGTTGGCGCGAATGTGGCTGGGAACCAGTCCATCAACATCCGCGGCTTAAGTGGTAATAAAGTTCTACAAGTCATTGATGGAACGCGACAAAATATTCAATATGAACATCGTCCAAGCTACTTTTTAGATCCTGCTCTACTGGGTAGTTTAGAAGTGGTCAAGGGGCCGACAAGCTCACTATATGGTTCAGGCGCGATTGGCGGTGTTGTCATTCAAAATACGCTGACTGCTGATGATTTGATTGAAGATCAGGGGCTTGGTGGACGAGTAAAACTCGGTTACCAAGACAATGGCGATGTATGGACAAATTCTGCTGCAATTGCAGCGAAGCAAGATGAAGTAGACTGGATTCTGGCCGGCAGTTACAGTGATTCTGGCGATATGCAGCAAGGTAACGGCGACACCCTTTATGGAACCAAGTCAGAAAGTCTAACTGGTCTTGCGAAATTAAACTGGCAAGTAAACCAAGCCCATAAATTGGGAGTAAGCCTCAGATACGCTGATCTCGATGGGCGTCCACCAGTCGTGGGCGATTCTAGTGGTCAGATTAATGATCCAGATAAGCTGATATCGCGAAAAGTGAAAGATTCATCTATCGCACTAAAATACGCCTATAACCCAGACTCGGAACTTATCAACTTAGAATCGTCTTTGTATAAAAACAGTTCCAAGATCTCTGAGCGTGACCCGAGCTACACGTCTGATGATATTTCAGAGATTAACACAATAGGGTTGAACCTAAATAACCAGTCTGAGCTAGGGAAGTGGAAAGTCCTTACTGGTCTGGACGCCTATCGTGATCAGCTTGATGCAACTCGTGCTGCGTCTGTGTCAGGTCGACCAGATCTTCCTCAGGACGCTGAGACAACGAATCTCGGTGCGTTTGCCTATATTAACTACGATATTTTACCTACGCTTATGCTAGATGCGGGTATGAGATACGACCGCTTTGAATCTGAAGCTAAGGGCTATGACAACAATACCAAAGATTCTTTATCATCTTCAGTAGGATTGGCATGGCAAGCTCAGAAGTGGATGCTATGGTCGTTACGTTACGATGAAGCATTCCGAGCGGCGAATACATCAGAACTGTTTATGTCTGGTACCCACTTCTCTATGGGGCCAGCATCCAATGACTTCGTACCTAACCCTGAGCTAAATCCTGAAAAATCTCATAACATTGAACTTAAAGGTCAGTTCGACTTTGAAAATGTTTTTGTCGAGGACAAACTGTCATTTACTGCGGCAGCATTTAGAAACAAAGTGGAAGATTTGATCAATCTTGATGTAACGGTACCTGACCGTGCGAGCATGATCTCATGTATCATGGCGTCAGGCACTTCGTGTGGTGGCACAAGTACGCAGAAAAACATCGAAAATGCTCGTATTGAAGGCTTTGAGTTAATGGCCAGCTATGCCGTATCAAATCTTGAATTGGGACTTTCTTATGGACAGACTCGTGGTAAAGACAGCGATACTCAAGAGTGGCTATCTTCGATGCCAGCAGATAAATGGGTTGCGAGTGCTGAATACGGACTGTGGGACTATGACACCAAACTTGGCACGAAAGTCACCTTGGTCGCCGATCAAGAGCGCCTACCTAACGATGATACGACAGGGCCTTACCAAGATTACACCTTAGTTGACCTCTATGCGTCTTGGGAGCCAAGTGAGCGACTTACGGGACTAAAGGTTGATTTCGCTGTGATTAACGCAACAGATGAAAACTACCGACAAGCTTGGACACAAGTGTATCAACCAGGTCGTTCATTGCGAATTTCCGGTCAATACAATTTCTAGTGAAACGAATGACATACCAGCCACCTCTTGAGGTGGCTTTTTTAATCTAAATGCGCATACTAGAGCCATAACGTGCTAACGTATCAGACAATCTTTGTCGGTAACAAGTTTAAAGGCGACTCACAACAACATGCAAAGTCCAATCACACTTGAAGCATTGCATATACTAGATGCTATCGAACGACGAGGCAGTTTTGCAGCTGCCGCCAACGAGCTAGACCGCGCCCCGTCATCGCTGAGCTACCAGATCCAAAAGTTGGAACAAGATCTCGACATTATGATCTTTGACCGTTCTGGTCATAAAGCGAACTTCACCGAAGCAGGTAAACTGATCCTTGAACGCGGCCGTACGATACTTGCGGCGACAGAAAAACTTGTCAATGATGCTAGCGTGCTTGCAAACGGCTGGGAGCTCGATATCACTCTCGCCTATGATGGCATTATTCCGGTTAATAACTTTTTCCAAATGGTCAACGACCTTGGCAACGTAAGCTCCACTCGTATCAAGTTGCAAGAGGAGATCCTTGCGGGCTGTTGGGAGGCTCTCAATACAGGTCGTGCCGATCTGCTCGTTTGCCCAAAGATGGATACCTTGCCTCAGGATGTTAAAGCAGAAGTGATTGGGAGTATGGAAATGGTTTGGGTTGCTGCGACGGATCATTACGTCCACAAGCGTAGTGGCCATTTTGATGACAAAGCGCGTGAAAAATATCGCGTCATCGCCATCGCTGATACGGCTCGAGAACAACCGGCGATCAGTGTGAATATTATCCAGAGACAGCCCCGTTTGACGGTGACCAATTTCGCCGCCAAGGTTGACGCGCTCAAAGCTGGCTTAGGCATAGGTACTTTACCTAAAGCCCTTGCGACAGCGATGATTGAACGCGGTGAACTCAAGGCAATTACCGATGTTGAATCACAGCCGATCGAGATTATCCTCGCATGGAAACGCAATAAGATAGGCGAAGCAAAATCTTGGTGTATTCAATACTTAATGAAACACTGGAAAGCAAACGCAAAGATGTAAAACAAAGGGAGCTGAATCGCTCCCTTGATATTAATCATTGAGTGGTAACACCATGTCGGCGATGCCGTCCTCAAACTGAACATCGAGTTTAAAGCCGAGTTTTTGTGCCAGCATTAGCATTCCGCGGTTGGTTGGCATTGTCATCCCAGACATCTGCTTGGTGCCTTTGTTACGGCAGTACTCTATCACTTTGGTCATCAGTACTTTGCCCAAACCATTTCCTTTAAGATCTGAGCGAATCAAAATAGCGAACTCAGCATCTGTATTTTCTGGGTTAATCAGTGCTCGAGAAACACCGATAATAGGGCAACCTTCACGAGACTGACTGACTGCTACAAATGCCATCTCTCTGTCGTAATCGATTTGAGTTAAGTTTGCTAATGCCTCGTGATTAAACTCTCCGACGTCACTGAAAAATCGCTTGTAGAGATCTTCTTTAGAGACGTTGTGAATAAAATCGGCATGATAGGGCTCATCTTCAGGAAGTATTGGTCGTAGTAATACTTCTTCGCCATCTTTAAGGGTGATGAGTTCTTCCGACTCGACAGGATAAGGACGGATAGCGAGTCTCTCTTGAGCATCACCTTCATAGCGCTCTAGTATCAGGTCTGCATCTAAGATGGTAAAATTGGAACCGTTTGCCAGTACTGGATGTATATCCAGCTCATGAACTTGCGGGCAATCGACCACCATTTGAGAGATTCTTACCAATAACTCCGACAATCCATGAATATCCATTGGCTCTGGAAGTTTCTGAGGTCGAATCTTGCCATTTTTGATCGCTCGGATGATCAAGTAGCGAGCGAGTGCCATGTTGAGCGGAGGAAGGGCACTGGCTGCGTCTATCGACTCATCCCATTCAGAACCGCCTTGACCAATTAAAATGACCGGACCAAAGGTTTCGTCTGTTTTGACTTTAATTCGAATCTCTTCTCCGCCGGCCAGTTTAGCCATCCCCTGTACTAACAGACCATGGATATTAGCAGAAGGGTACGAGAGCTTCGTCCGATCGAGTATGGCTTCAGCCGCACTGGCTACCTCGGCACTGTTACGCAAATTGAGCATTACCCCCTGGTCAGACTTATGTGCAATATCAGGAGAACGAAGCTTGACCGCAACTGGGTAACCAATTTGCTCGGCGACATGGACGGCTTCACTTGAATCTGACGCTATCCAAGTTGGCAGGACGTTAAAATTAAAGTGGCGTAAAAATGGCCCAATTTGGTGTGTATCTAGAGACACTGTGTTTTTGTCCAGTAACTTTTCTTCAATCCACTTTTTCGCTTCATTTATCTCGGTCACGTGCACTGGCTCGGCAGTTGTGGGAGTTTCCATCAACTGTTTTTGGTTGCGCCTGTATTCCACAAGGTGCATGAATGCAACCACCGCGCTTTCAGGAGTGCGATATGTAGGAATGCCCGCCTGAGTAAAAATATCTCTTGCGGGTTTTGCGGTGAGTTCGCCTGACCAATTAGTGAGGAAGTTAAAGCGTTTATGCCTTGGATGGGATTTAATCGCCTCAACTAAAGCGAGGGCGGTTTGCTCAGATTGGGCGACAGCGGACGGACTGTGCATGATTAAGATCGCATCGGCACAGTCGGTATCCATCAGCGCATTAAGAGTATCAACGTAGCGGGTATGATCGGAATCACCGACCATATCAATTGGGTTGTTATGGCTCCAACTGGCTGGCAAGATCGTGCTGAGTTTCTCTATGGTTTCCTCAGACAGCTCAGCAAGTTGGCCGCCACGCTCTAGTAATGTATCGACCGCCATGATAGCGGGGCCACCACCATTAGTGATAATGGCCAGACGTTCACCCCGTAGCGGTACAGAGTGAGTTAGAGTTTCAACCGCTGCGAATAACTCGTGCGAATTGTTAACTCGCAGCATACCAGTACGTCTTATGGCTGAGTCATAAATAATATCGAGCGTATCGTCGCCACCAGTATGCGCCCTTGCAGCGATACGTCCGGCTAACGTTTTTCCTCCTTTTAGCACCAAGATCCTGCGGTTGCGTGATGCGGCACGAGCGGCAGACATAAAACGTCGAGCATCTTTAATGGTATCGACATAAAGCAAGATTGCTTCTGTATGCGTGTCGGTACTCAAATGATCGAGTAAGGCTGCAAAATCAATATCAAGCGCATTACCAAGTGAAATGAACGCTGAAAATCCGATGTTTTTGTCATTAGCCCAGTCGAGTATTGTTGTGCACATAGCCGCAGACTGAGAAATAAAAGCGATTTTGCCTTGTTTGGCAGTTACGGGCGAAAAGGAAGCATTAAAATTGGCCCAAGGTAAGATTAGTCCAAGGCTGTTAGGGCCTAGGATTCGCATGCCACTCTGTTTTGCTATTTCCAAACAGGCATCTTGGATGCTCACACCCTCGTCGTTGGCAAAATGCATATCGGCCGAGAGAACAATGACCATTTTTACCTTTTTGTGCGCCATTTGCTCAAAAAGCCGCTGATTATAGCGCGCATGGGTACATAGAATCGCAACATCAGGAACGATTGGCAGATCATCTATCGTGGGGTAGGCGAGTACACCACAAACCGATGAGTATTTCGGTGTGACAGGCATGATTGCACCTTCAAATCCACCATGTAATAGATTTTTCATCACGATATTGCCAGCGCGCATCGGCTTAATTGACGCGCCGATAACGGCAACATAACGAGGTTTCAAAAGATGATTCAAGTGACTCATTACGGATGCTCCAAAGCGAGCGATGAAGAATATCCTATCTAACCTTGGCTGTGATTGCTTGGAAGATTTGATGTTGTTTTAATCAGATCACTTGGGTTCCAGCTCAGTTTGTGCCTTATGTCACAGAGTATTGATATATAATTAGAATGTTGGGTTGATTCTCAGCGTATCTAACGGCATGATTTACAGTAATTTCTAGTTAAGGCATTTGAAAATTTCATGAAAAAAATTGCGATTGTTGGCTTACCAATGGTGCTTTCTGCATGTGTGTCGAACAAATACGTTACTGACGTCAGTTCAGAAAGCTATCGTGAAGAATACAAAGCAGCGAAGGTTGAACAGCCTGTTGTGACACAGCAAGGAGCGACTGCAGACATTACTGAGAGCAATGTCGTGGCTATGGAGAAGCCAGTGGTTCAAACTAAACCACAAACTAAGCCAGCCGTAGCAATTATCCCGCCGACATCAAAACAACAAGCAATGAACCCACGCTATGGTTTCACGATTCAGGTCGTTGCGGTAGGTTCCCAAACAAAAGTGGATCACTTTGCGCGCAAACTTCCTCGCGATAATCAGCCGATTTGGGAAAACTATAAGGTGGTCAACGGTACCAAATGGTATACTGTGCTCTACGGTGATTACGCAACGCGTACCGATGCTAAAGCGGCAATAGCTGAACTACCTGAAGAATTCCGCACGCTTCAGCCTTTTGTTAAGAGCATTGACGAAATCAAGAACTCGCAATATCCAACACTGAACAAGCTAAATTAATCAAGAAGGGGCATCTAGCCCCTTTTTTCATGCTTAATTAATGGTCATTCAAACGGTATTGTTGCTTTTTACGGCCTAAAACCGTGTAAGTTAGCGTACTTTTTATTATCATGGCTAAACTAATCCCTCTGTTGTATCACGGAAAGATCTACTAAATGACTAATACGACAATTCTACTTCTTTGTGGCGGTGGCTCATCAGAGCACGAAGTGTCACTCGTTTCCGCTAACTTTATTCAATCTCAGCTCGAGCTTACACCAGAGTTCAAGGTTATTCGTGTCGAGATGAAAACAGATGGATGGTATACCGAGAGCGGTCAACTTGCGTATCTAGACACTAACTCAGGAACGATTAATACGGATAACGATTCGGTTAAGCTTGATTTCATTGTTCCGTGCATCCACGGCTTTCCTGGAGAGACTGGCGATATCCAATCTATGTTAGAGTTGGCTGGCATTCCGTATTTAGGTTGCGGCCCTGAAGCAAGTTCGAACAGCTTTAATAAAATCACGTCAAAACTATGGTACGACGCGCTAGGCATCCCAAACACACCTTACATCTTTTTATCAGATAATAATGAACAAGCATTCCAAGCGAGTAAGGAAGTATTTGAAAAGTGGGGCAGCGTATTTGTTAAAGCGGCTCGCCAAGGATCTTCGGTTGGTTGTTACAAGGTAACTAATATCGAACAGTTACCGCAGGCGCTTAACGACGCGTTTAGTTATTCTGATCAAGTGTTGGTCGAACAAGCGGTTAAGCCTCGTGAACTTGAAGTCGCTGCGTATGAATATCAAGGCAAGCTTTATATTTCTAAACCAGGCGAAGTCATTGCACCGGAAGATGCTTTCTACACCTACGAAGAGAAGTACAGCGCTTCAAGCCATTCAAAAACAGAAGTTGAAGCATCCAACTTAACTTCACAACAGCTCGAGATGATTCGCTCTAGCTCAGAAAAAGTATTTACTCAGATGCGACTAAGACATTTATCACGTATCGACTTTTTCCTCACTCCGGAAGGTAATATCTACTTAAATGAGGTTAATACTTTCCCGGGAATGACGCCAATTTCGATGTTCCCTAAAATGCTTGAAAACAATGGCCATAAGTTCGCTAATTTCTTAGCCGATTGTGTGCGTCGTTCACTTTAATTCCAAGGTTTGAAGCTTTTAAAAGCTAACCGTTCAGCGGCTGCTTGTGTCCTGTTGCCAAGATATTGATAGGGCATAGCAGCACTTTGCCATCGACCAAAGTGTTGAATTTCTTTTACTTTAATACCTTGATCGGCCATTTCTGTCACAGCGCCCACCCGAAGCGACTGCCCCGAAAACTGTAGATCCAATCCCAGCTTATCGCTGGCAGCCCTCAGTATGCGATAGATTGAAGAGTCATCGAGTGATGAGCTGTTTAAATTGCCGTGTTTATCAATCGCGCTGAATAGTGCACCTTGATGAAGGCCTCGGTATGTCAGCCACTTATTCATATACAGAGTTGCTTGAGATGATAACGGATACCGGTTTGGACCCAAGATCACGCCTATATTTTCTTCCGCGCAATCTAAATCTTGGAAATTGAGCTTCTTTAACTCTGAACGCTTTAACATGCACTCAAACATCACAAAATAGATAGCGAGATTACGAATATGGCTTAGCTGAGTAGAGTGGGCTAACTTCTCTGCAAGATCGTCTAGATGCCAGCGTGTAAAAGGTGTCGTAGATTTAGCGTCTTGCTTCTTATTGATACGAAGTTGCGATAGTACCGTTCTAACGGCGACGCTAGAGGTTGGGTCACTGTCTGCAAGAATTCGGTGAATAAGGCTTATTGTTACACTGTAGCGTTTTATCGTTGCTAGTTTTCGGTGTGTTGATTCTTTCTCCAGGAATAACCTGACCGCAGTGGCAGAAGCAGGTAGAGGAGATACATGCTTATTTACACAGAATGCAACAAACAAGTTCCAGTCTTTGCGCATAGCTAACAGTGAGTTACGTGCGTAGTTACCTTCTGTTAACTCATCGACATCGTCTACACTAATGCATGAAGAGAACTTTAAAACAAGGTTCTTTTTTAATGCTTCATCTGTGATGACACGAACAGTTTTCCTCATAATCACGCACTATAACCAATAAATGTGTACTAAATATACTTGAAAATGAGCAATTTACAATTATTATTAAACTTACTGTATAAGAAGATAATAATGATTATGGCTGCTGCAACTTATCGAGGCTTTACCCTCAAAACTGCTGGAAACTCTACAGAAATTTGGCAAGTTCAAATTAAAAATCATCTGCTGACAGGAAGCATGGCGGCGGTGAAGAAAAGTATTGATTGGTTTTGCGACACTGCAACAATCATTGATCCAAAAGAGTTTAGTTCTCTTGCCAATAAAAAGGCAGGATCAGGTAAACCATCCCAAGAAAATTTCCACGGTTTTACAATCAAGAATGATACTGGTGAACCCAATTCATGGTACTGCTTCTTCAATGGCCGCCTAATCAAAGGCGGAAAGCTTGCTATTCAAAAGCATATAGAGGCATACTTGCTGGCCAAACAGAAAGCGGAACAGCTACAGAAGAAATAATATGACTCTTGTATATAGTACTGACGTTGGTCGTATCAAACCAGAAGTTCAAAAGCCCGAAAGAGAAAAGGGTGATGGTATCGTTCGAATCGAGCGCCAAACTAAAGGTCGCAAAGGAAAAGGGGTTTCAATCGTAACAGGTCTAGATCTAGACGATGCTCCGTTAAAACTGCTCGCTGCCGAGCTAAAAAAAGTTTGTGGCTGTGGTGGTTCCGTTAAGGATGGAAAAATTGAAATTCAAGGCGACGCTCGCGAAAAAATCAAAGTGTTCCTCGAAAAAAGAGGCTACACCGTAAAGTTAGCGGGTGGTTAATTCGCCTCAATTCCTCCTTCTGTAGAGCAGTTTGGCTGCTCTACTTACTTTCATGAATCATCCTTCCTTTCATTAGTTACCCGTTTTTATCGTCAGTTTTACTCAAATCAATATGCATTAGCCGCGAATCAAAATGATGGCACGCTGGTAACGTATAAACGACAGATAAGTAATGATCCTAATAATCAGTAAATTAATCTTTGATTATCTTACTGATTATTAGGTATTTTATGGTAAATCAATTATGTTGAATAACTTAGGCGATAAACGCAGTAGAGTAAGTCAAACGGGGCAATAGCTTAGCTGTATCATGTATATCATTTAACATAATATACATAATACGCACTGAGGTTGTTAGAGCAATTTAGTAATGTCCGGTTTTAGCCACTTTAAAATGTCCTCCTAAGATTAACAATATGTTTGCTTTTGAGGCTCTAACCGATGTTGATTACGATGAGTGAAAAAGATATTTATCGATTTAAGGTTTTATCTGACGTCCGTGAAAAGCGATTACGTCAAGTTGATGCTGCAGTTATTCTAAATGTGTCTGCTCGTCATATCCGGCGCTTACTCAATCGATTCTCCACTTTAGGTGCTCAAAGTCTCGCACACGCTGCTCGTGGTCGTCCTAGTAACCGGCGTTACTCTGAAGATTTTAAAGCTGAAATACTAAAGATCATTCACAACTACTATTCTGATTTCTCACCAACGCTCGCTCTAGAGAAACTCTCAGAACAACACAACCTCGCTGTATCTAAAGAGACTCTGCGTCAATGGATGATCGCTGATGGTCTTTGGGTTCCACATTCCAAGCGAAAACCTCGAATCTATCAACCTCGTTATCGCCGAGACTGCTTAGGTGAACTGATCCAAATTGATGGCTCTCACCATGATTGGTTTGAAGGACGCTCTGACAAATGTTGCTTACTGGTCTTCATCGATGATGCGACTGGACGCTTGATGAACTTACAGTTCAGTGAAACCGAGTCCGCTTTTGATTACATGCTGGCAACCCGAAAATACCTGAATGAGCATGGTAAACCGATCGCGTTTTACAGCGATAAGCACTCGATTTTTCGCGTTAATCAGGAGAAACACAAGCAAGTTGGTCAAACTCAATATGGGCGCGTATTGAAAGAGTTAGGAATCGAACTGATATGTGCGAACAGCTCTCAAAATCGTTGACGTTTCAATACGATAAAGTCGTTTATCTTATTGAAGATAATGAAGAAAACGCAAGATTGGTGCACGAGAATGTCAAAGTGCTCGACTATCCCAACGGCGAAGTTGCCATCCAATACGGCCATCGAAAACTCAATTTCAAAACCTTCGATAAGCTCGACAAAGTGATGCAAGCCCAAGTGGTTGATAACAAGCGATTAGGTCAGGTATTGAAGTTTGCCCAACAAAAACAACAGGAATTCGAACAACAGCAAAAGCGAACCCGAAGTAAAAAAGCGCCGAAACGTAGAGCGCAACAAAGAGCGGTTCAGGAACAACTAAGGGCGATAAACCCAGTTCTCATCACACCAGAAACCTTCAAAGCTTCTGACAGTAAAACCTAACTCACCTCCTCTATTTCGTTCATAAAGGGACATTTCTACTTGGCTGAGAACAGGACATTTCAAACTAGGATTGACAGGGTGTAATGGTTCTGGGTGTGACAACGGCCAACACGCTCTGTGTGAAATCTGTGTCTTTTGAACAGTAACTCCCCGACCCATATATAAAAAACAGCATATCCGGCTTTTAATAATGGTAACGGCACGAAATAATCGTTACGGATTGTTCATCGACGGCATAAACCAGTCGGTTGGTATCATCAATTCTTCGTGACCAGAATCCAGATAAGTTCTCTTTTAACGGCTCTGGTTTACCAATACCTTCAAACGGAGAGCGTTTCACATCGGTAATGAGCTTGTTGATGCGCTTGAGGGTTTTCTTGTCTTGGCCTTGCCAATACACATAATCCCCCCAGGCTTCATCGGTCCACGCCAATAAACGGCGCTCACTACTCATCGATCAGATCTCGCTGGGTTGTTTTCCCCCCTCGATACTGTGCGATAGAACGATTCAAATGCTCTGCATTTTGCGGTGAACGCAGCAAATGCACGGTTTCCATCAGACTGTTGTAATAGTCTAAAGACATCACAACGGCATCTTCAGCATCACGACGCGTGATGACCGTGGTGTCAGCGTCGTTCACGACACCATCCAGCACGGCTTTAAGACCATTTCTAGCCTCAGTAAAAGAGACAACTCTCATAGCACCTCCACATGTACAGTTAACAGAACAAGTATAAACCTACACGTTAGACATGTACACTTTAAAGTACATCTAGCAGTTAACAGTATGCTTAAAACCCCATAAGTCTAAAGTAACTATCCCACTCCCCAGAAAACATCAATTTGTAAGTATTTTCAGTTGTAATGTGCGTTGAATGTGACGCACAAAAAAGCCCACGTATGTGGGCTCGTCGTTTAGTCATGCCTGAACTTGAAGAGTAATTCTCCCATACCTATGCCGTTAAAAGGTAAATAGTGTTGCTCAGTAAGTTGAGTCAGTGCTTTCTTATCGTCTTCGGTCAATTCAATCAACGCTTTATCTTGTTTGCTTGTGGCTAGCTCTCCGTAAACAGGGATATTCAACCAACCTTCTTTTTTCAACATAGTTAAAGCGTGTTGTTCATTTTCGCTTTCAAGAGTATCGATAAGCTTATCTCGTTCAGAATCCAGGCATCTAGACTCTGCCAAGCTATATAAATAAACCACAACACTAGCTTGTTTTTCTCGTGGTAGAGAAAGCAGCCAATCATTGACCGGATATGGGTTATTCGTGCGGTTTTCTTTGTCCCCACACTCATCAAACTTTTGCATAAAGCTTGTATATGCTTCTATTGCAGTAGCGGATTTAAGTCCCAAATGTGCTGGAATTTCAATTTGAGCATAAGTCAAAGAACATCCTATGAGAGCAAAAACACTACATAGCTTGATACACACACTTCCAAAACTCATGCTCTGCTCCTTGAGATTTTAACCATTGATTATACGCAATTTTTTCAATTTGTTTTCTGTGAACCTTGCTAATAGAAGTCATTACTCTAGCAAATCCCTCCCAATCATACGTTGCAACGTTCGTCAGCTTTTCATGAGGTTGACCTTTTAGAAAAATATCAAAAAACGGGATCACGGCGATCACTTTCGCTAACAGGTTCGCGCTTTCTATCGTATCGATAATCTCTTCTACCGCTTTAATACCCGATACAGATAAACGGTCTGGATCCATTTCACACTGTGCAATATTTATCATGATCAAGCCTCTACAGGGTTCCGCCAATCGTCTGTGCCATAAGTACTCGCCATATGGTGCGCCCACTCTATTTTGCGGTAGTTGAAAAACAGGTTTACGAATTGGTTGATATTGCTTGCTTTATCCTCTCTGGAATCAGGCAAAAGCACTTGAATTTCACTAAGACGAGCGTTTGTTAATGATGTCGTGAAAAAACGTTCCTGTCTCCCACTCAATGACATTCGATACCAGTCTAAGGAGACCGATTCTATGGTCTCACCTTGGCATAATGCATTGTACAGCAGTGGTAAAGCGCTCGTGATTTCACAAGTCACTTTTAATGGACCATGAACACGCTGTCCACTAGGTTGACCACTTTGTCGGTCTGTGGGGGTAAGAATCAGATGTCCAATACTTTGAACTAATATTTCGTGTTGGTGAGTTTCGACCGCCCCATCGCCTACAGAATCGTGTGAACCAGCGTTTCGGGTAATTAACCCTTGATTGGTTCCTATTATGGTTAAGTAACAAGGTTGTGGCATCGTTAAATATCCAAACGGTTGTATACGTCCATCGAGCCTATCAAATCGCTTGTATTCACTTCAAGTCAGGGCTTGGTGTTAATGAACGCATATCACTGTGGGACAATATCTCACTCGCTGATGCCACAAAAACGCCTCAGCACTGCTAGAATCCAGCCTCGCAGAGACTAACCGCACCAGTGGCGCTCAATGCCACTGCAACCCAGAGAAGCCAAACACGCTATGCGCAGTCGCGAAGACTGAGCAGCGAGCATAGCAGTGTTGGCGTTCCTATCGCTTACGGAGAATCAATCGAGTGTTGAGATTGATTACCCTTCCCTACGCTCTTCAAATGTTGTCGGCAATGTTTGCGCGTAGGCTGCATCATCCCCGTATAGCGATACGGGGTGAAAGTTTCAGTTAACCGATATTATTTGTTTAACTTTTTTAAGTAATCAATCAACGCTTCTGTATCAGTTTCCGCTTTATATTGACGTTTATCTTTATCGAGCGGAGAGTTGTCAAGCACTGTGATAGCTCTCTTAAATAAATCTAGGGCTTGCGTTTCGTTTGACAGAATAGCTTTAAACTCTTCACATTGTCGGTCTAATTTATTGCTATTGAATGGAGGTAAGTCTACGCCCATTACCAGCATTCTGACGATTAACAATAAGTGATATCTCGCTTTTTTATACGAGCTATCAAGCTCACCACTTCTGAAGAACTGTTCGATTCGGTACAAGCACAATGAACTTACATAGTAAGGAGAGTACACGTGTGATTCAGAAAAAATTTGGTCTTTGAATCTATTAACAATTGTCCCGTAGTATCCTGATACTAGGTGTGGTGAACTCAAAAACGTTGAAGCAAATGCTTTGATTTGATTTGGTATAGAAATAATCTGTGTGCGCTTAATCGCCGAATTCGAGTTGTACTGCTGAGAACGACGTTCATAGTATAGCGGTAAAGCTGCTGTTTTTTCCTCCGCTTGATAATACAACTCTAGCTCTTTTTGGAAGGCACCTAAGGCAGCCAACTGCTCAGTTTTAACTTCAGTTTGACTATTAGTAGCTAGGGTAATATTGGTCTTAACCTCTTCGTTATCAGTCACAACAATTTTGATTGGTACATTCACCTTTTCAATGCCGTCTAGTTCCTGACAATCATGTAGTACATGACTTGTTTGACAGCCATTTACAACTTGGTAATCGCGGATAGTGAATCGGTCACCAGCGGGGGTAATTGAAGATGCGACAACTGTCACTCCATTATTCAACACGCTAAATAGTTCGAACTTCCGGTCTGTTAGAGTCGCTTTTATCTTTTTGTTTACAGCATTTCCACCTTGGAAGTCACGTACGTTGTCGTCAAATATGTTATGTATTGTCTTGCTTTCATCTTGGATTAGTTTTAAGTATTCGGGAAAGCTCATCAACCCTAAGTACCCTTCAGATACACCTTCAATATCAGGAAGAGTTATACGGCTGCTGAACTTAACAGTAGTTTGTAGCTTATTTTTAGTATCATGATAATAACGTTGTATATCTTGGGCACCTAGCGCTTCAAACGTGATGTCTCCAAAAACACCTTCGCTATCGATTTCTTGTACACCCAAGTTGATTACTGCTTGTAGATTCTGGTCATTAGTCCATTTACCAGTGCAAACATAAAATAACTTTAAATTCGGCAACCTATTTATCATAAATTGGGAATTTGCAATGACCTCTTCCCAAAGTTCCTTAAACGCTTTGATTGTATCGTTTTGTACAAGTTGCGGTTCATCACTCAAGAAGTCTTTAATGCCAGTGATAAACGATCCAATTTTAGAAGATTCAAAAGAACGAGATGTCTTCGTTTGGATAAAAACAAGGTCTGCATCTAGGCAATCTGCATGCTGAACAATATCCTTTAACTGATCTACGTCGGTAACCATTCGCCCGTTTACAAGCAAGCAAAGACCATCGATTCCACAATCCCCTCCTGCACCTGAATGGACATCTTCTAGTTCGAAGCTGCCTCGGTATAATTTGGATACCAAACAAAAATTCGAGAAGTGTTCAAATTGAGTAGCTTCATCTAATTTTGAAAGTTCATTCTGAGTTGTAAATGCATCGAGTAGAGATGCTGTAATTTTGTCCATTATTTTAACCAACTTACGACTTGTTATATAAATCATATATCATATTTACTTAGGCTCATATTGATCAAGCTATTAATAGAAAAAAGCCGAACTGGCTCATAGAGTTCGGCAATGTACTGCGTACCGCTATTTAATTCGTGCAATTGCTCTTGCATACCTTAGATGTCACAAAAAAGCCCACGTATGTGGGCTCGTCGTTTAGTCATGCCTGAACTTGAAGAGTAATTCTCCCATACCTATGCCGTTAAAAGGTAAATAGTGTTGCTCAGTAAGTTGAGTCAGTGCTTTCTTATCGTCTTCGGTCAATTTAATTAACGCTTTATCTTGTTTGCTTGTGGCTAGTTCTCCGTAAACAGGGATATTCAACCAACCTTCTTTTTTCAACATAGTTAAAGCGTGTTGTTCATTTTCGCTTTCAAGAGCATCAATAAGCTTATCTCGTTCAGAATCCAGACATCTAGACTCTGCCAAGCTATATAAATAAACCACAACACTAGCTTGTTTTTCTCGTGGTAGAGAAAGCAGCCAATCATTGACCGGATATGGGTTATTCGTGCGGTTTTCTTTTCCCTGAGACTCTAACCGTTGTTCAAAAGCTATGTCAGCAATCACCTTTCTCTGTATGTCATTTACCGATTATGATGTGCGCTAGCCTTACTATGCATGGTTACACCGTAACGCCAATATTGCGCCCGATAGATTAGGGGCTAACCAGAAAAGGGGATTAGCCCCTAATACCCTATCAACTTTGTTACAGTGTCACTACTTTAGGGCTTGCTTAACCGGTGCTAATTGCCAATCGTTGTACGCATATGAGCGTGCGCCGGCCATATAACGTAGGTTTAAATTGCGATTTGAAAGCAGTATTTCAACGAATAGATCGTTCTCGCTACGGCTAACAGGCGTAAACCTCAGAATATCGCCATGACAAGTTCTTGCAAACTCCAGGGGCGTTCCATTCGCAAGAATACTAACACTCTCATTATCGACGAAATACTCACTGCTGCCGCACTCTACTCCTCGAAGGGTCAAAGAAAGTTGCTTTTGCTTCGCCACCTCTAGCGTGGGCAAAGCAATAGACTCTGCGATAACGTCTTGCTGTTTCGCGATTACTGGCGAGGCAGTTATCGCCAAAAAAACAGCGGCTAGGCTGAATTTAGTTCGTAGGTTCATTATGTGTTCCTGTGATTCACTATATTTCTAAGCCTATCAGAGACATCACAAAATGGAATCCAATTCATCAACTAGTGTGACGTTTTTTCAGTACTTTCAAACCACAACACCAAACTTCAGTAAACAAACAGCATATATCGATACCATGAAATTACGATACGGGAATCGTTACGCCGCAACCCCACAGAACAATACACTGGGTAACAGTAAGCGCTTGCACACAGTACTTTCATTTATGTAATTTAATTACAAATCATGTTTATTGGCAACCACCAATAGCACAAAATTCCACGCTAAGTTATTGAAATAATTAAAAGTCGATAATTACCAGCCATTACCGAGCAGACTTTCAGTAACTTACAGAATCGATGATTTTTAGTTGATTGAGCTACGTACGTTGGAGTGGAGGATTTTCGTTATTGTTTGTCGGTATGGAGATTTAGTTATAGTGCGCCTTGGTCTAACAGGTATAAAAAAAGAGCAGTTCCCTGCTCTCTTTATAATGTTTAGTATTTTCTCGTCGATTACTGATTGGCAGCTTTTTCTCGAATCTGTTCAGCGACAACTTTAATCGCTTGTGCTGTACTCATGCCCTCTGCCATTAGTTTTTGAATTTCTTCGACTGCTTTTTGTTGTTGTTCGTGTGTCAGTGGTGGCAAATCGTCAAACATAAAAAAGGCTCCTGATATTTTAGGAGCCGACTATAGTACGAATTACAGAGAAAGGCTAGTGACCTACCCTAACGATTTAGTTAGTAGCTTGTCAGGAAGTTAATGTAGGCTCCCATTGAATTTTCGTTGGTGTAACTCGCACCTATATCAAGTTGGAATAGGTTCAATGGAGACAAACCGATACCCGCAGTAACCGTGTCATCAAGATTGTCGTAAGCCAGATTGCGATTCCAACCTGCACGCAGTTTTAACTGGCGCATGATGTCAATCTCACCACCTACTCTTAACATCTGAGTGTTGTCGTTAAAGTTGGTGTAGCGTTCTTCTTCATTTAAATCGTAGTCCACACTAATCGTCGCGTAATCTGCAACCAATCCAACACCCACGGTATAAAGTGGTCTCATCTGGTATGAGTAACTAACAGGATCAAATGTACGGCTTTGCGTTGCATCGATTTTAGAAGTCACGGAAGAACCAGCCAACTCCTGAGTATTAATGTCACGAGAGACTAAGTTTGTTGCAGCAAAACCAACTCTGAGCGGGCCATAAAACCAAAGAAAACCAGCGTCCATATTGAACATGGTTTCACCAGTGCCGTTATCGCGAATGTCTTTAATGTCGTAGTTGTTCAAGTTAGCTGAATATACATAAGTGTAGATCCGCTGAAGCTTTGGTGTAATACCGAATGAAATGTGTTGGCCTAAGAATGTCTGATATTTAGCTAATGAAATACCCACTTCCGTCACCCCGACACCAACAGCATTTACTGCACTTAGTTCTGCATTTATGGCAGGATTAAGTGCTGGGTCGATACCACTGTTAGCACCTTTGTAGATATCTGTTTGCGCAAATGACTCTGCATAGGCTTTGCCGAACACATTCGCTGCTACATATTGGTTTGGTATTGCAAATGCAACGACACCACCAAATTCAAGTTTTGCAATGTCACCTTCTAGGGCGTTTAAGGTCGTTCCTAGTTCTGATATGTTTGAATAGTCACCACCAATCGCTTTGTCGATTAAGCCTGCGGCCTTGTCGAGGTCATCAACCATCATATGTTCATCGCTATACGATAAACCAAAACTTGGTGTGATCATGCCAACGTCATCATTACGACGATAGATTGCAGTGAGTGCTGGGTTGTAGAAAGGAGCAGTTAGAAAATTTGCCGAGACAACGCCAACGCCACCCATTGCATCTCCGCGAGCTTCAATCGCGTAGTTAGCTGCCAAAGCCGTTCCCGAAGCCAAAGCGATAGACAACGATAAGAGTGTTAGTTGTTTTTTCATATCGGTATAAACTTTTTATTCCATGTGTTTATAGCGACCTATTGTCTATCAACTTTAATTATTCCTCTACTGAAACATCATACGTTTTGCTAATTATTTGTGATTGTTCAACAATTATCGGCCCTTGCCAACGTTGATGACTAATTGCGACCGCTAAAACATAGCGTCCTGGTTCGATTCCAATGTTGCCGAGTGAAGTTGGATAATCTGCATCAACGGTTTGTCCCCAAACACGAACATAATTGCCATCGACATAGTCATAGACCGATGTATCCAGCTTAGGCAGTGGGCAATGTGGATTGAGTAAAGCGTTACGCTCTACTTTCCATTGGGCTTTGGCATTCCAGCGCACTGAGACTGACGCTTTCGGTTCCCCAAGAATTAGCCACGAACTCCAAGATGTCTGATCTGCGGCTGTGACATCAATTCGATATAATCCCATGGTGACGCGACTATTTAGATTGTATCGTTTGGTGTAAACCTTAGTTCCGACTTCGTTGTCTTTTGGGGTTGCTTCCGTAAAAGTATTGTCTGTCGAAATTGGCTTAGACACCCAACGCGTTAAAGAAATGTCTTTGATCTCTTTGCTGGCTTCGACCTCTACGATAGCACGGTATGCATCACGGCCAGGACTTTGAATATCTGTCCGACGTACGATGACATTATTGACCCATTGAGGTAACGATTTATTGTCGAGTGTTTTACCACAATCTATTTCTAGTGACTGAAGTAAAAGGTCATTTAGATGAGGTGTGATAGAGCGATTCTGTTCCAGTTGCCAAACTTCTACTAGAGACGAAAACATAGACGGAAGATCGTCATTAAGCAGATGCTTATGCGCCTGCGTTAATGGTGAATTGCTTTCGAACCAAGGTACTTGTAGGGCTGAAAGCGGTGCACTGACCAATAGTGCACCGAGTAATAGGCTTGGTTTAACCATTAGGCTTTCATTTTGTATCCAACGCCACGAAGCGTTTCAATCTCTAAACCTGGTAACTTTTGGCGCAGCTGCAACACGTGTGTGTCTACAGTACGAGTTGTTGGGAAATGATTGTATCCCCAAACATGGTCTAGTAGTTCGTCACGGGTAAACACTCGGCCTAGATTGCTTGCCAAAAAGAGCAGCAAATCGAACTCAGTACGCGTTAACGTAATCGATTCGTCTCGGTAGAAAACTTCACGAGTTGCCTTATCGATGATCAGATGCTCTGTAACCACTTTAGTGTCGTCGAAAGAATCCCCTTCAGGTGCACGCAGTTGCGCTCGAATACGGGCAAATAATTCCGCTTCGGCAAAAGGTTTGGTCAAATAATCGTTCGCACCTGCGTCTAAACCCATCACTTTGTCTTTAACCGTCACTAGTGCAGTCAGTAGGATAACGGGTACATCTTTCAGCTTTTTCCATTCTACAAGGTGGTCAACTGAGTCACCATCAGGTAACTGACGATCAAGGATGACAAGATCCGCTTTTTCCCAGTACTGAGTGACGTCAGCAATTGTTTCTGAGTGGAAACATTCGTATCCCGCTTGTTCAAGGCTGACTAGCAGGCCATCAGCTAAGTTTTTGTCATCTTCAACGAGAAGCAGTGTCTGTTTCACAAGGTATCTCCAAAATAAACGTTGTTGGTGGACCAACTAGCGACATTTTTCCGCCCATCCTTCCAACCATAGATTCTACAATGGTTAAGCCTAATCCTAGGCCACTTTTACTTACAAACGGCTTTCGAAGTTGACGCCAATCTTTAGCAGACAACTCGCCCTGATCCATCACTTTAACCGTAATTTTTTGTTTCGCTGTTGTCACATCGACAACAACGGGTGCAACACCATACTTAACCGCATTGCGTATTAAATTGTCTATACAGGTTCCTAACCAATATACATTGAGTTTGGCCGCCACGTCTTGGTTTATGACAAATTTGACGTTGCTATTAAACTCTTCTTCAACTTTAAATTCTAACCACTCTCCAACCGATGGTACCCAGTCTGTTGCAAGAGGTTTGTTATCAGATTGCAAGTAATCTTTACTCGCTTCAGCAAGCTGACGTAAACGTCGTGAATCTTCACATAAACGGCGAAACTCGTCGTAGACAGTTTCGGGTAGCTTTTCAAATTCACGGCGAAAGCCTTCGACCGTTAACGACAAACTGGCGATCGGTGTACGCAGCTCATGAGTCAGAATTTGCAAAATGAGCATTCTGCTCTTCATCTCTTGTCGTTTTGTATTCCAGCGATAAACAGACCAGCCCATCACCAACAAAATGTTGGCAATGACTAAAACCACCATACTAATGCGTAAAACATCAGAGTGATCTTCAACTTCCCAACACAAATTACCGCGTTGAACAAAACAACTTGCGCTCGAGTCTCTTAAATTAAATGTAACCCCTGCCGTTTCGATGTTCTTTCGCCATACGCTCTCCGGAAACACGAGATAATTATCATTTTGGCGTAACCATAGCTCATTACGCTCAACGAACATGCTCGAACCAGAAATCAAAGCAAGGACGGCATCTTCGTTCATTCGCTGTAAACGCCCCAGTAAGGTCGTATCCGGAGCGAGTTCGCGCTCCTGAATATGCATGTACTGTTGTAAATTCTCCAACTGGTCAGGATGCCCCAACACATAACGACTAGCATATGTGCCGCCGCCCGGATGAATCAACGCACTGCGAGCAAACCATTTTTCGCTCAATTGAGTTCCCTTACACATCGCTCTCGTAAACACCAGTGGTTCGGTGATTAAAGGGCTAAGTGGAAGTTTACCTGTACAGTTTTGTGCAAGGTTATAGAGACGTTGAACATCTCGCAGTGGATACGTGGCGGTCTGAGGCAGCATAGATTCAGGCGTGAGCAAACGTGTGGGATAGTCAGACTGCAAACTACGAATATCGTAAGACACCGTCGCCTGCGACTCATCAAATAGATCCACAAATCTGTCAATGCGCTCTGGCAGCGACTCAGCGTATACACCACCCGACTGTAATAACAGGCCAATTATCGCTGCTTTTAGTATCGTCTTTATCAATGCAAAAATTTAATAAATCAGTAGGTTAGATTTAGAGTAAAACATTATGACAAAAATACAAAATCTAAATGTGATATCCATATCATAAATAACAAAAGCCAGCATATTGCTGGCCTTTATATTGAAGTGTTGAGCTTATAGTGCTTTAGAGATTGCGTCTACGCTCTCTTTCGCATCACCAAACAACATCTGGGTATTTTCTTTGAAGAACAGTGGGTTTTGAACGCCTGCATAACCTGTGTTCATAGAGCGTTTGAATACGATAACATTTTGCGCATTCCATACTTCCAGTACAGGCATGCCTGCAATCGGGCTGTTTGGATCTTCAAGCGCAGCAGGGTTAACCGTATCGTTTGCACCAATCACCAATACTGTATCGGTTTGAGGGAAGTCGTCATTGATTTCGTCCATCTCTAACACGATGTCGTAAGGTACTTTAGCTTCGGCAAGTAACACGTTCATATGACCAGGCAGACGACCTGCAACTGGGTGGATACCAAAGCGAACTTCAACGCCTTGCGCACGTAGCTTCTCAGTGATTTCATGCACTGGGTACTGCGCTTGTGCTACCGCCATACCATATCCTGGAGTGATAATAACTGACTTCGAGTTCTTCAGCATATCCGCCACTTCTTCAGCCGACGTTTCACGGTGTTCGCCCTGCTCTTCGTCGGAAGAGATAACCACTTCTTGACCGAAGCCACCAGCAATAACGCTGATAAATGAACGGTTCATTGCTTTACACATGATGTAAGACAGAATGGCCCCCGAAGAGCCAACAAGCGCACCTGTTACGATCAAAAGATCGTTCGCTAACATAAAGCCCGCTGCCGCTGCTGCCCAACCTGAGTAAGAGTTCAGCATTGAAACAACAACTGGCATATCGGCACCACCGATTGAAGCGACCAAGTGATAACCAAATGCAAACGCAATTAGAGTCATCACGATAAGCGCAAACATGCTGCCATCAGCATTAACGAAATGAACCAAAAGCAACGTTGAAACAACGATCGCTGCAAGATTCATTTTGTGTTTATGCGGTAGATTTAGTGGCGAAGATGAGATAATGCCACGTAGCTTACCAAACGCAACCACCGAACCTGTAAAGGTAACCGCACCAATGAACACACCTAGGAAAACTTCCACAAGGTGAATGACATGCTCTGCGTGAGTTGCTGACTCCGGTGCATCAAGATAGCTGTTAAAACCAACAAGAACCGCCGCCATACCAACAAAGCTATGTAGAATCGCAACCAATTCTGGCATCTCGGTCATTTCTACTTTCTTCGCGAAATGGATACCAATGCCACCACCAATTACCATAGCGATGATGATCCAAACTAGACCTTGAGAGTCTGGACCAAAGATCGTCGCGATCAACGCGATCGTCATACCTGCGATACCATAGTAGTTCCCTGATCTCGCAGACTCCTGCTTAGACAATCCGGCTAAGCTCAAAATAAAGAATAATGCAGCAACAATATAAGCTGCTTGTACTAATCCTGCAGACATTCCCTGTTACTCCTTAATCTTTACGGAACATTTCAAGCATGCGCTTGGTAACGGTGAATCCACCGAAGATGTTGATACTCGCTATCAGTACTGCGATAAACGAAAGGAATGATACGACACCATTGCCCTGACCGATTTGCAGTAACGCGCCAACAACGATAATACCGGAAATCGCATTCGTTACTGACATAAGCGGAGTGTGGAGTGCATGGGTAACATTCCATACCACGTAGTAACCTACTACGCACGCAAGCACGAACACGGTAAAGTGAGATAGAAACGCCGCTGGAGCGACAGACGCGATCCAAGCAAATGCACCTACCGCAGCAACCAAGCCTGCCATTTTCTTAACTGGTGAAACTGGCTCTTCGACTTTAGGTTGTGGTTTCGCTTTCGGTTGCGCTGCTTTTTGCTCAGGTTGCGCTGAAACTTGAATGGGTGGTGCAGGCCAAGTAACTTCACCTTCCTTAATAACGGTGACACCACGAAGTACAACATCTTCAAAATCGATGTTAATGTTGCCATCTTTTTCTTTAGCCAGCAGTTTAAGCAGGTTTACGATGTTCGTAGCGTAAAGTTGCGAAGACTGGGTAGGAAGACGACCGACCATATCGGTGTAGCCTACGACCTTAACGCCATTTGCTGTTGTGATGACTTTGTCTGCAACTGTGTATTCACAGTTACCACCGTTAGCTGCTGCTAAGTCCACGATCACGCTACCTGCTTTCATGCTATCTACCATCTCTTTGGTAATTAGCTTAGGTGCAGGACGACCAGGAATTAACGCTGTAGTAATGATGATATCAACATCTTTCGCCTGTTCAGCGTAAAGTTCAGCCGCTTTCTTGTTGAACTCATCCGACATTTCTTTGGCGTAACCATCGCCAGATCCCGAGTCCTCTTTAAAGTCGACTTCTAGGAACTCAGCACCCATTGATTGGACTTGTTCTTTAACTTCAGGACGAACATCAAAAGCGCGTACAATCGCACCGAGACTGCCAGCCGCACCGATAGCCGCAAGACCAGCAACACCCGCCCCCGCAACGAGTACTTTCGCTGGTGGAACCTTACCTGCGGCAGTAATCTGACCGGTAAAGAATCGACCAAACTCATGCGCAGCTTCAACGACCGCACGATAACCAGCAATGTTCGCCATGGAAGACAGCGCATCAAGGGCTTGTGCTCTTGAGATACGCGGCACAGCGTCCATCGCCATTACGTTAATATTTTTGCTTGAAAGCTTTTCCATTAACTCTGGGTTCTGTGCTGGCCAGATAAAACTGATTAAGCTTGCACCATCTTTTAGCAGTGCAATTTCATCATTCTTTTCATCTGAAAGAGGCGCATTGACCTTTAAGATCAAATCCGACTCCCAAACCTGCTCGGTAGAAACGATTTTCGCTCCCGCCGCTTCAAAAGAAGCGTCATCGAAACTCGCGAGTTCACCTGCCCCAGCCTCTACGTTAACTTCGAAGCCTAATTTTAATAACTGCTCGACCGATTTCGGCGAGGCAGCCACTCGCGTTTCACCCGCGAGTATTTCTTTTGGCACACCAATTTGCATTAGCTATTCCTTGACTATCAGCAACAATGATTGTTCTGTTTTTATCCAACGAATTTAGATACTTCAAGCATTTTGTAACAAAAACACAAAATATCATTACATATAACCGTTGGGAATGAATAAACTAGCTGGTTAGATCGTTCAGTAATATGCCACAGTTCAGGTCAGAAAAAGCCTAACCAGTTGGGAAAAATTACCGTTAAAACAACCGATTATGTAGCATCTAAATACTAAAAAGAGCCATCAGCATAACGACTAATGACTCTCAAGTTTATGATGCTTATCAATTTGCGATAGGATCTTATTGGAAAATGTTGTCGCCCATTTGATCAATGAACATTTGTGCTTTCTTCAACATAAATTCGTTGGCATCGTTCGCAGTTGGCAAAACGTCCGAGCGAATAAAACGGTGTGATTTTATCTCTTCACCAAACTGCTTGGTGATTCGCCCTGCTATCCGGTATTGACCACCCTCTGACTGCGCTTCTTGATAGATCAAATAACCCTTGTATTCAACAGGTTCTACGGCAACTTCTGGTTGCGCTTTCTGGCCCCCAAACAAGCGAGAAAAAAGTCCCACACACTACTCCTTGGTTAATTACTTAGCCTTGTGCAAAAGTGGTTTTTCGAACCACTCAAGTTCAATGTCATCATCAAATGCCTGTTTACTGAATATGACAGGCACTTCATCTTTCCTATTTTTACGTCGGTCGTCAACAATCATTGTCTTGGCGGCTTCAACCGCCACCGTCGCATATTGCTTTAACGTCACTAAACGTTCTTCAGCCAACGCCGACAAAAAATCGATGTCATGGCGAATATAGACTGGCCTCAATTGACTCAATGCTAAGCACGCTAGATCAGCCAACTGCTCATGATCAAAGTTATCAATATATTCTGGCTGGGCTAAGACTTGCCCGACCAAGTTTTCCATATAGTTATGTACGTCAACACTAATCTGCATATAACTTAACTCCCTTTAAGAGTTACCTATCCTAACATTGCTTACTTCATCGCGGCATGTGGTTTTCATTGTGATGCGTAATCAAACACCATTTTTTGAACACAATTCATACACGCCTTAGGTTTTCATAGATAAGTTTAGTAAAAAGCTTGGAAATTCATCAAATAAAAGTATTCTTAACGAGTTATTAATCAACAATTGTTTCTATTCAGGCTAGGTTTCATGTCGTTTTCCGTCGTCACTACAAATTGGTTCCGAATTGCGTTACCTCTGCTATTGCTGACGTTTATCGCCTTCGGCATGGACAATGTAGTGAGACTCACTCAAGCGAACCTTGGTTTCGTCACCAAAATGCCTTTTGTTTTGTTCGCAACGGCTATTTTGCTTGCCAATCCATTTAAACAAAGTCGCATCGCGATGACAGCGAGCGCCCTTGCAGTGGCTTACTGGTTGATCCAAAACCGTTTACAGTCGCCTCTGTCGTCTGGCACCACAATCTTAGAGCTTTCGCTGCTGGCTGCATTGCTACCTATCGCATTAGTTTTAGTGTTTAGTTACAAGGACAGCAATCTGTTTTCACACTCTTTTGCCATCTACTTGGTTAAGCTTGGCCTTTTTGTACTGTGGTGTTATCTCATTCTGACGCATTTCTATGACGGCGGCTTCGACGACATTAATGAAACTTTTTTGTTTGTGATCCCAACCGTTTCAAAGCTGCCGTTTATTCTCGTAGTCTATCTACTGGCTATGGTGCTGATATTTGCCATCTGTGTGCTGAGTCAAAATCGGATAATCGATGTCGTGCTCTATTCGTCAGCTTTGCTCGCGTCGACCACATTTGTTTTTTTCCATATTCCGCATATCTCGAGCACCATGTTCTCTATCGCTGGCATCTTGCTATTGGTTTACTTGTTGTCTGCCAGTTACGAATTGGCGTTTAAAGATACATTGACCGATATTCCTGGTCGCCTAGCGCTTGAGTCTGATTTACGCCATCTGGGCAGGCGTTACACCATTGCCATGCTGGACATCGACCATTTTAAGTCATTCAATGATACCTACGGGCACGATACAGGCGATGATGTACTTAAACTTGTTGCGAGTCGCTTACAGCTCGTTGGTGGACGTGCCAAGGTGTATCGCTATGGAGGTGAAGAGTTCACTGTCCTCTTCAAAGGAAAGCTGGCTGACGAAGCAAAAGATCATCTTGAACTGCTTAGAACCTCGATTGAGTCTTACGAAATGACCCTGCGCGATCAGGATTCTCGTCCAAAGAGTGACAAACTAGGTTCTAAAAAACGTGGGCCGAAAAAGAACGAAGAGAGCGTTAATGTGACCATCAGTATTGGTGTTGCAGACAGCAGCGAAGGCAAGGACGTCTACACGGTTATGAAGAGTGCAGACGAGGCTTTATACAAGGCCAAAAAGTCTGGACGAAATCAGGTCTGTCTCGCCTAGCGTAGCCGTCAATCTGCCTGATTAAAGAACAGTACAATGCTGCCCCCTTTGAGGTTACTCCCGTAATTGATATTCAGGCCGATTCCAACATTATCAATCCAATCCGATTCAAACGGTGGCGTCATTAACCAACCGACAGATCCTTCGTAATAGAATGAGGTACCAAGTGGTTTGCTGGTATCGCCACCAATATCTATTCGTCGAAAACTACTGTACATAGATTGAACTGAGCGCCCGAAACGGCTGACGTTGTAATAGGCTGCAATACCATTCGCGCTATACCACCCTTCAGGATTGCCGACTTCTCCAAAGTTAGCCTCTCCCCAACCTTGTCCATAAAAATAGTGGAAAGATGACGACCAATTCCAACTTCCCCATGTGGTGGTTTTGTTGTACTTAAATTCAACATGTGGCTCAACCGATAGCGCCCATGCATCAGTGTTAAAAATGACATTATCCAATGCGGGTTTTACGACATTATTCGAGAAATCACTGCGGTAATCGTGATTATTTCTAAAATATTGAAGATGTACGCCAACGCCTGGGGTCACTGTCCAAAAGTTTGTCAGCTGGTATTTATATCGGTAGGCAGTAAACGCACCTAACACAAACTCGTGCTGATAATCATCTCTATCCTGTTCCCGGATTTCGTAGTCTTGTCTCGAAGCAAGTACTGAGAACCGTGTAAAGATTTGGTGTTTATGAACCGCTTCATCGTCGCTAAGAACAAAGGTATATGGTAGCGCCGAAACCGCAATTTGCTGACGCAAAAGAACTGACTCCTGTGAGCCGATATCTTCGTTGTCGAGATTGAACCACTCGTTTGGATCAAAATCGTGGACACCGAAGGTAAAAACGTCACTATCAGTTAGCACGATAGCCGCTGAAAAAGCTTGTTCCAGATAGGCCTGATACGCTTGGCTTCCCTTCGCACACGCGAACGGTGACACAAGCACTAAAGGTAGGGATACATAGCGAGATAGCCGTGAAACAGACATCGAGACCTGAACTCAATTAGATCAGTAATAAGAATAAGTTAACGTCAAAGTTCCGGTTAGGCAATACGAACATTTGACTATTTTGAACACTTAAATTGATTACGCCCTGACACCTTAGCTTGGTAGAGTAACTTGTCGACGGAGTCGTAAAATTCGTCGATACTTTCACGACCGGTTGGAACTTTGCTGAATACACCCTGTGACACCGTCACGTAATTGGCAATATCACTGTATTCATGCGCTATTTGGGCATTTTCCAATGCATCTTTTATTCGTTGAGCATCGGTATGCGCTTTGTTTTCATCGCTATGGCCGAGAATAACAACAAATTCCTCACCACCATAACGACCTACGACTTCACCACTTCTTTCGAACAAACCGTTAAGGATCGAAGCAATAGTGACTAAGCAACGATCCCCTTCCAAGTGACCGTAGTTATCGTTGTAAAGCTTAAAGCGATCAACATCGAGTAATATCAAGCTCAATGGCAGTTCATGGCGTCCATGTAACATGATCATCTCTTGAAGCTCTGAATCGATACAGCGACGATTTTTAACTTTGGTCAAACCATCTTCTTGAACGAGTTGAGCGAGTTCTTGGTTGGCTTTGGCGAGCGCTGCGGTTTTCTGTTTCAGTTCACGACGCATAAAGGCAATGCGTTGCATCGCAACAAGCTTAGAATTTAGGACAATTTTATCAACGGGCTTAACGAGATAGTCATCACCACCAGCCTCAATGGCATTTGCGACCATGCTTGGCTCATCATGCCCACTAAGAAAGATGATGGGAACCCAGTCAGGATAGAGCTCCCGGATTTTGCGTGATACCTGAAAACCGTTCATGTCAGGCATAGAGATGTCTAAGAGAATCAATTCAGGTTCAAACTCTGGATAGAGCTCAAGTGCACGGCTACCAGAGTCAGCCATCTCGACCGTATGGCCAAGTTGCTTGAGACGAATTGCCAGTTGAATACGTTCCATCTGAACATCATCAACCAACAAAATCTTCATTGAAGAACCGTTTATTTCCACTCTATCAATATCCTAGTGCGGGTATCCGCTAATAAATCGTCAAATCTTCGTTTAAGCCGGAAAAACAATCAAGAAATCACACGCTTAATAAAAGCATACTCTACCACGGGTTATTCATCCATTGAAGGTTGACTTTTAGCGCCATTTTTTTACGATAGCGCGGTTACTAAATACATTTTAAGAGAAATCATACATGTCTGACGTTAATCAAACAGAACAACCAAAAGTAGACTTAGCAGAAGTATCAGCAGAACTTCGTCAAGTAATTGAGTTTGACCAAGTTCCGGAAGCGATGCACTACATGGTGACGTCAATCCATGAAGTTTCTGAAGAAGCCGTTCGTGAATCTTGGAATGAGCTACCAAACAGCGCACAAAACGTTTTGGATAACTTTGAACAGTTTCATGCACTTGTTTCAGTAAGTCAGGCATTTGCTGGTCTTAATGTAATGGAAGAGTTTCCTTCATTAAACCTACCGAAAGAGATGACTGAAGAGCAAAAAGAAGAGTACCGTGCTCAACTGCTTGATCAAGTCCTTCACAACTGTGTGAAAGATATGGTCAAGCAAATTAAGAAAGCACGCCGTGACCCTATTCTAAAACGCGACTTTACTGACGTATTCGCGAAATAGTAGAGTTTAAAAACGCCGCTAAATGCGGCGTTTTTTAGTTCGATAGCACAATGTCTCTCTGAGTAACACTGACACCTTTGATTTGCGCATAAACGCTCATGCCTACGGTCAAGGCTAATTCATCTCTCGCCCAAGCGGTGATTGTGGCACCTAAATAACAGTTTTCAGCTAACTTTAACTGGATCGATACACTCTGTCGTTCTTGCCCACTTGAGTATGTTTCAATGCTGGCTATCGTCGCCAAAAAGATGTTGCGGATTGACGTTCGTTTCGGCTCTTCAAGCATCAATGACACGTCATTTGCCCTAACTTGTAGGCGAACAGGCGCCCCAATTGTTCCATCAACCTTTTGCACCCACAAATTGATATCTGGAGCAAGTTCGACCTTAGATAATGCGTATTGGGTATTATGCTCAATAAGGCGACCCTCGAACAATGAGCTTTGCTCTGAAAAGGACTGCCATGGCTTCATTACCTGTGAAGACCAGACTTGATCTATCGGTCCCGCTACCGCAATTGTCCCCTGTTCTACCACAACCAGATGATGCGCTAAACGCAAAACCTCGTTCAAGCTATGCGAGACATAGATAATCGGAATCTCAATGCTGAGGGCTAACTGTTCCAAATATGGCAACACCTCGCGTTTACGTGGTAAATCAAGGGATGCGAGTGGCTCATCCATCAATAGAATGCTCGGTTTAGACAATAGCGCACGACCTATGGCAACGCGCTGCTTCTCGCCCCCTGAAAGCTGGTGAGGATAACGATCAAGCAAGGTTCTGAGCGCTAAGAGTTGCACAACGTCATCAAAATGCACGGGATCTGCCGACTTAACTCCATAGGTAAGATTTCGGTTGACTTTAAAATGTGGGAACAACCGAGCATCTTGAAATACATAGCCAACGTTGCGTTTGTGAACCGGCTTATTAAAGCGCTTTGAGGAGTCAAACAGTGTTTCACCATTTATCACAATGCGACCTTGTGATGGCGTGGTTAGCCCAGCAATGACATTAATTAATGAGGTTTTACCCGCGCCAGAACGACCAAATATTGCGGTGATACCTTTCTCTGGTAAATGAATATCGATATCAAAATTGGCTTCGCCCAGTGACTGCTGGTAGCAAATTTCCAAACTCATAAGTTGCCCCCTAAGCGCTTAGCACCAACTCGGCTTAACCACTCGGAGGCAATCAGAGAACTCAGCGCGATTGCAATTGAGATAATGCATAAACGCATCGCTTCTGTTTCTGAACCAGGAGTCTCGATAAAGTTGTACATCGCCAGCGGGATAGTTTGCGTTTCGCCTGGGATATTCGATACAAAACTGATGGTAGCACCAAATTCACCAAGGCTGCGCGCAAAGGAGAGCATCGTCCCTGTAATTATCCCAGGAATCGTTAGCGGAAGAGTGATGGTGAAGAAGATCCTCACTGGTGAAGCGCCAAGCGTCGCCGCAGCTTGCTCCAACTTGACATCAACGCTCTCCAAACTCAAACGAATGGAACGCACCATCAATGGCAAAGCAACAACGATACACGCCAATACTGCCCCTTTCCAACTGAATGAAAAGACAATATCAAACTGTTGATATAGCCACTGACCGACAAACCCTTGTCTGCCCATAGAGATTAGCAACAGATAACCGATCACAACGGGCGGCAAAACCAGTGGCAGGTGCACCAAGCTATCGACAACGCTTTTGCCAACGAATTGTTTACGTGCAAGACCCCATGCTATACCAATACCCATTGGGATGAGCCAGAGAATGGCAAAAAATGCCACCTTGAGGCTGAGCAAAAGTGCCTGATATTCGTATTCTGTTAGCACATTCAGTTCCTATTGATGTTCGACTTCGAATCCATAGCGTTGCAAAACGTTACGCGCCTGTTGTGTTTTCATAAACTGCGCGAATGCCTCTACTTGCGGCTTAGCATTAAGTTGAGCCATGGGGTAGACAATCGGCGAGTGGCTCGATTCCGGGAGGCGAGCAATAATTTTAACCCCCTCACTCATTAACGCATCCGTTTTATAGACTATTCCCAAAGGCACTTCGTTACGCTCAACCAGCGCAAGTGCAATGCGAACGTTATTGGTCGGTGCAAGGGATCGCTCAACGGCGCTCCAGATACCGAGACTCTCTAGAGACTCTTTAGCATAGATGCCTGCTGGAACCGCGTTGGTCTGCCCTATGGCAATACGCCCTTTTTGAAGATAGTTAAGCCATGAGGCGCTATCATTGATGTCCAGCGAACCTTGGTGGTTAACCGGAGTGATGACGACGAGTTGATTTTGAGCAATATTGGTTACAACGTCACTATCAATAACCTTCTGTTCTATAAGGTAATTCATCCATTTTTCATTTGCCGCGATAAACACATCGGCGGGTGCTCCTTGGTGGATTTGTCGAGCGAGAGACGAGGTACCGGCGTAAACAGGAGTAGCCGAAATCGACGACTGTTTTTCAAACTCACTGACCAATTCGTTCACCGCGTTGGTCATGGATGAAGCCGCATAGATGCGGAGTTTGTCTTGTGCTTGTACTGACACGCTCGCGGATAGAAGTAAGCCCGCACCAAATGTTGTTAGGAGATTTTTTATTGTCATCACTTATACAGTTCAGGCCAAATTTGTTTGAGATCGAGATGTTGTTCAATTGCATCCGCAATTCGGTCAATCGCGCGTTGCTGATTCGCTTTGTGATCGACCTGTGCCACATTACCAGCGCCTGCCCAACGGAATATGGTGTCGGCCGCTTTTGGATCATCAAAGATACCATGTAAATAGCTACCAAACACTTGATTACAATCACTAATCGCTCCATCAGCCACTGATGAGTCCAATACGATTGGTGCGAAACCACACCTAGAAGTGATGCCCGCATGAATTTCATAACCGCTAACCGTCGCTGTTTGTCCACCTAAAGTCAGCGTTCCTTGGACATTCGTTAATGTCTTATGTGGCTTTAGCTCAGTATCGACCTGCAAATAACCAAGCCCAACACTTGAACCTGCCGTACTCTCGATACCAAGTGGGTCATGTACCCACTCACCCAGCATCTGATAGCCGCCACAGATCCCCATTACTTTACCGCCGAGACGTATATGGCGCTGGATATCACTATCCCAGCCTTGGCTACGCAAGTATTCCAAATCGCTGCGTACCGCTTTTGAACCGGGTAATATGACTAAGTCGGCATTGTCTATGCGCTGACCATTCATTACGTAGCGGAAGTTAATCTCAGGGTTTACCCTTAAAGCATCGAAATCAGTATGATTGCTGATGCGCGGCAAGATCGGGACAACAACATTTAAACGGCTCGTTTCTCCAGTCACTTGTTGCGCATTAATCGCATCTTCAGCCTCAAGATCAAAGCCGTGCAAATATGGCAAGACACCAATGACAGGTTTACCCGTTTTCTGTTCTAGCCAATCTAAACCTGATTGTAACAACGAAATATCACCCCGAAAGCGGTTAATTACAAAGCCTTTTACTCGTTGTTGCTCTGACTCCGATAGCAGTGCCAACGTTCCGTATAGGTGAGCGAAGACGCCACCGCGATCAATATCAGCGACAATGATCACAGGGACGTCGGCTTGCTCAGCAAATCCCATATTGGCAATGTCGTTTTCTCGAAGATTAATTTCTGCGGGGCTTCCGGCTCCCTCAATAAGCACTGTATCGTATTGTTGCTGAAGAATGGCAAACGACTCCATAACAATCGGTAAAGCCGTTTTCTTATAGCTCTGGTAACCGATCGCATCGACCGTGGTCGTCGCTTTGCCCTGAAAAATAATTTGCGCCCCAGTATCGCTTTGAGGTTTGAGTAACACAGGATTCATATGCACGCTTGATTCAATATTCGACGCTAACGCTTGCACCGCCTGTGCACGACCAATTTCACCGCCGTCCGGCGTTACTGCACTATTTAGTGCCATGTTTTGTGGTTTGAATGGCGCGACCTTGACGCCCTTTCTGGCGAGCACTCGGCATAAACCTGCCACAAGGACACTTTTACCGGCATCTGAGGTGGTTCCCTGAACCATAAGAGCTTTTGAATTGGACTGCATTTGTTTTATCAATCGTGGTTTAGCGTTGAGTCATAATAAACGTTTTTTAACTATTTCCTCAAAAAAATGAACGGAATATGAATCTCATACTCAGCAATGGTTCAAGAAGCGCCTGCTTTAATAGCATCATCGATTTGATACTACCTAGTTAAACAAGGAACACAAAAATGAAAAAAATGATTCTCGCAACGGCAGCCTCTCTAATCCTTGCTCCTACTTTTGCAATGGCAAACGATGGACACCACAAACAATCAAGCCGCGTTTCATACACCGGGCCTGTAGAAATCACCAGCGTTGATACCTTGCTTGCTGATACGAGCATGTTTACCGAGCGAAACGTGGTCGTCGAAGGTACATTGTTACGTCAAGTGAAAGGCGATACGTTTATCTTCTCTGACGGTAAAGGGGAGATTCAAGTGGAACTCGATGATGACATCATCATGACCCAACCAATTAACGAGACCACAAAAGTTCGTCTATTTGGTGAATATGAAGGTGGTAGAACCCCAGAAATTGAAGTGGATCATATCCAAATTCTATAATTAAATGAATTAGTCTCTCGATTAAGTTATTATTTGGCTTGCTTATAGCAAGCCATTTTTTTAGTAAATTTATTGTTGTTAGTCGGAGACTACATTTGAAAAAGATCATTTTGGCCAGTGCCTTAGCATTCGCAGGCATCAGTGGAAGCGCCCAAGCAAATAATTTCAATTACAACTTCTTCGAAGTCCGTACTGCGATTGGGCCTGAAATGACAGGTGCAGAATTCAGTACCTTCTTCACTGAAAACTCGCATTTTATACTCCGTGCCGATTCCCAATTCGATAAGGACTATGACTTAGCTGGCGGTATTGGCTTCAACGGCCCAATTAGTCAGTTTGCCGATGTTTACGGTCAGTTATTACTTCACCAAGTAAAGTTCACTAAAGAAGCTGGCGGTGAAAGTGAAACTCAAGCTGAAGTGAATATTGGTGTTCGTCTTTGGCTAACAGATCAAGTCGAAGCAACGGCAAGACTTGGCCGTAACGACGATTCATCCGTTGCTCATGCTGGCGTTCGTTTCCATTCGACTCAGCAACTTTCGCTTTCTGCTGAAACGCGTAATAACGGCTTATATGGCCCACAAATCACGATGTCAGTGCGTTTCCAGTACTAACCTTTCGATACGATTGCCAAAATAAGAACGCCCAGCTCAATGCTGGGCGTTCTATTTCGAGTCTTAGCGTTAGCGAACCACAATCTTTCTTGGCACCAGCTCAACCCCTGGCTGGTAACGCTTTGACGCGGCATTGAGGGCAAGTGCCATCGCGCTGTCAGCAATTAGCTCAAATTGCTGTGGCAATGAGTTAATTGGCATAGGAAGAAAATCAAGGAGACGATTGTCACCAAACGTAGCGATTTTAAGCTTACTTGCGAGTTCTGGTCGCTCTAACAGCACATCAAGAACCCCTTCAAGCAGAGTGTATGACGTAGTAACAATCGCATCGGGCAACTGACCACTATCACACCAGTCACTCAATACCTTTTTGCCATCCGCACGATTAAAGTGCTCACCATAGCCAATGGTGTACTGAGCCTGATGTTGTTTAATCGCCTTTTTGAATCCAAGTTCACGTTCGCGAGATATATTCAACTCAGGTAAGGCGCCAATAAGCCCGACCTTAGTGACACTGTCACTTAAAACAGACTTCGTCAATTCGAAAGCACCACCAAAGTCCTCACTGATCACGCAAGAAAAATGTTCGTCGTCTAAAGGACGGTCAAGTGCAATAACGGGAGTCCCTCGGTTCTGCAAGTCGATGTAATAATCGCTAGCTTCTGGTATGACACTAGCAACAAACAGCGCGTCCACTTTTCGACTCACTAACGCATGCACAACACTTTTTTCAGTTTCTGGATCATCATCAGAACATGCGATTAAAATCTGATAGCCCGCTGAGCGAGAATTTTGCTCCAAGAGTTTGGCTAAACGCGCATAACTGGAGTTTTCTAAATCAGGAATTATCAGGCCAAACGAACGGCTTTGCCCTGCTCTAAGCGTACTGGCCGCCAGATCTGGGCGATAGTTATGCTCATCGACCACAGCCATGACGTTACGCTGTGTTTTCTCACTAATTCTGTATTTTTGAGCCTTACCATTGATTACATAGCTGGCAGTGGTTTTCGAAACCCCTGCCAATTTGGCTATTTCATCCAGTGTCATATCACCAACCTTTGTTCTGTGCGCGAGATCATAATACTTCATAAAGGATCTCCCGATGAGTTGAATTATATGCTGAAACGATTCAGTATAAAAGCTGAAAGGATTCAGCAACACTCATAAAGTGAGCCAAATCACTCAAATATAGCGATAGTGAATGTAATAGGTTCCTTATAACTCAATCAGTTAGAGTAAAATGATGCTGAATCCACATATTTTTGTCTTTTTGCTGAATCGATTCAGCTGATGTCAGCAAAAAGCGAGTGACTTTTTGGGCACAATTGACCCTTTTAAAATCCTTAAGGCTGGAGAAGCGCCATGCTTAAGTTAGCAAATAGCGACATCACACTCGCTCAAGTAGCAAGTGACAAATTTCAAGCAATTCAAAACATCGCAGCAAGCCTCACCCAAGCAGGTCTTGTAGAACAAGGCTATGTTGAAGGCATGCTGAACCGAGAGAAGCAAAACTCGACATTTTTAGGTAACGGCATCGCGATTCCTCACGGGACTACTGATACACGATCAATGGTTAAAACAACAGGTGTTGCTGTCCACCACTTCCCTCAAGGCGTTGAATGGGGAGAAGGCAACAAAGTTCACCTAGCGATTGGTATTGCGGCTAAATCAGATGAACATCTCGGCATTCTTAAACAACTGACTAAAGTACTATCCGCGGATGGTGTAGAAGAGCGTCTACGCGATGCTAAAAGCGCACAAGAAATTATCGCGTTGCTCAATGGTGATGTTCAACTTGAGGCTGACTTCGACGCGTCATTAGTACAACTGCAGTTCCCTGCTAGCGACATGGTTCAGATGAGCGCTGTTGCTGCGGGTTTACTGAAAAACACTGGTTGCGCGGGTTCTGAGTTTGTTGCAGACATCGTATCAAAAAATCCTACGCACCTTGGTCAAGGTTTATGGTTAGTAGGTAGCAATAAGCAAGTCACACGAACTGGCGTATCGTTTGTTTCAACGGCAAACGACTGCGAGTTTGAAGGTCAAAAAGTACGCGCACTCGTTGCTTTTAGTGCATGTAATAGCGCCCATAAACCTATCCTTAACCAGCTTTCACAACTCGTATTCAACCAGCAGCAAAGTAAGCTAATCGACGCTTCTGTTGAACAAGTGCTGTCGCTGCTAACGGGTGAGTCTCAATCTTCATCGCACGTCGAAGAGACGAATAGTGCGGTATTTAAAATCAAAAACGCCCATGGCCTGCATGCACGTCCAGGCGCGATGTTGGTTGCAGAAGCTAAGAAATTTGAATCAAACATTCGTGTCGCAAACCTTGATGGTGATGGTAAAGAGGTCAACGCCAAGAGTCTGATGAAGGTTATCGCTTTAGGTGTTAAACATGGTCATCAACTCAAGTTTTCAGCTGAAGGTGCTGACGCATCAATGGCGTTGGAGTCCATCGGTAAAGCAATCGCTTCTGGCCTAGGTGAAGGCTAAGGAAACGGTATGAATCAAGTGAAAACTAACCGAGTGGTAACTATCACACTAAACCCTGCCCTAGATCTGACTGGCACACTAGACAGATTAAATACTGGTTCGGTAAGTCTTGTTGAAAAAAGCAACCTTCATGCGGCTGGTAAAGGCGTCAATGTTGCAAAAGTACTTAGCGACCTCGGGGCGAATGTCACTGTTACCGGTTTCCTCGGCAAAGACAACCCTGAACTCTTTCAACAACTATTTGATCAAATCGGTGTGGATAATCAGTTCATTGAAGTCGAAGGCGCGACACGTATCAACGTAAAACTTGTTGAATCCAGTGGTCAAGTCAGTGACATCAATTTTCCTGGCGTGCAAGTAACTCCTGCCGATGTGATGCGTTTTGAGCAAACCCTTTTCTCACTCGCTGAGACCCATGATTACTTTGTGTTAGCGGGTAGTTTGCCGGGTGGTGTAAGTGCAGAGCAATGTGCCACTTGGATCGAACAACTCCGCCAAAAAGGCAAGAAAGTTCTATTCGATAGCAGTAAATCTGCGCTTCGCGCAGGTATAGATGCGCGTCCTTGGCTAATCAAACCAAACGAAGAGGAGCTAGGTGATTTCATCGGCCAGCACCTCACTACACCAGAACAATGCCAAACGGCCGCTCAGACTCTCAGCGATAAGGGCATCGAAAACATCGTCGTCTCAATGGGAGCCGATGGTGTGATGTGGCTCAATCAGGGCCAGTGGCTTCGAGCTCAACCTCCGAGAATGAACGTGATTAGCACAGTCGGTGCAGGCGATACGCTTGTGGCTGGCTTGTGTTGGGGCCATATGCAATCAATGCAAAAACAAGAATTACTTCGCTTCGCAACTGCACTGTCAGCTCTGGCAGTTAGCCAAGTGGGCGTAGGACTAACCAGTGAGGAACAACTGGAAAACATCAAGCTGCAAACTGAAGTCAGCGAACTTTACCCTAATACGCACTTAGACAAACACTAAGGAACAGAAGGTTATCAGTATGAATATTGCTATTATTACAGCTTGTCCGAGCGGTGTTGCAAACAGCATCCTCGCGGCAGGACTATTAGAACAAGCAGCAGCGAAATTGGGCTGGAATGCAAAGATTGAATGCCAGTCAAGCGTGATTGAGCCAACCTTACTTAGCAGTGATGATATCGCGCAAGCCGATGCAATTATCATCGCGTCAAATACGCCTGTTGATACTACGCGCTTTGTAGGTAAAAAAGTTTACCAAGCCGAAATAAGCTCTGTGGTTAATGATGCAACCGCATTTTTGCAAACCGCACTCAACAATGCGCAAATCCTTTCACAGCCTACAACAGTGGGCGCGAGTTCAGACCATGTAGCGGCTGGTAAAAAAATCGTCGCTATTACCGCTTGTCCAACGGGTGTCGCTCACACTTTCATGGCCGCAGAAGCACTGGAAGAAGAAGGCAAACGCCGTGGTCACCAAATTAAAGTCGAAACTCGTGGTTCAGTGGGCGCAAAAAACCAATTAACCGACCAAGAAATTGCTGAAGCCGATTTGGTTATTATCGCTGCGGATATTGAGGTCCCCCTTGATCGCTTTAACGGTAAAATGATGTACCGCACCAAAACTGGGCCTGCACTGAAGAAAACATCGCAAGAAATGGATAATGCCTTTGAGCAAGCATCGATCTACCACCATTCAGGTAATGCGAATTCTTCTGCTGCTGATGATAAAAAAGGTGCCTACAAGCATTTGATGACGGGCGTATCGCATATGTTGCCTGTCGTGGTTGCTGGCGGTTTAATCATCGCCCTATCGTTCGTATTTGGTATCGAAGCATTTAAAGAAGAAGGCACTCTTGCCGCAGCCCTAATGACAATTGGTGGTGGCTCAGCATTTGCACTGATGATCCCTGTTTTAGCGGGTTATATCGCCTTCTCTATTGCTGACCGTCCTGGACTAGCCCCAGGCCTTGTCGGTGGTATGTTGGCAAGCTCTACTGGTGCTGGCTTCTTAGGTGGTATCGCAGCAGGTTTTATTGCAGGCTATGCCGCTAAGTTCCTAGCCGATAAAGTATCACTTCCTCAGTCGATGGAAGCACTTAAACCGATTTTGATCATCCCATTCGTTGCGACGCTATTTACTGGCTTGGTAATGATTTACATCGTCGGCGGCCCAGTTGCAGGAATCATGAACAGTCTGACTGATTTCCTCAACAACATGGGCTCAGACAGTGCCGTTCTGCTTGGTGTTCTACTTGGCGCAATGATGTGTTTTGACTTAGGTGGTCCAGTGAATAAAGCGGCGTACGCGTTTGGTGTTGGTCTACTTGCCTCACAAACTTATGCGCCTATGGCTGCGATTATGGCCGCGGGCATGGTTCCGGCTCTAGGCATGGGACTTGCGACTTTCGTTGCTAAGAATAAGTTTGACCAAAGTGAACGTGAAGCTGGTAAAGCCTCATTCGTACTCGGTCTATGCTTTATTTCTGAAGGTGCGATCCCGTTCGCGGCGAAGGATCCTATGCGTGTTATCCCAGCATGTATGGCAGGCGGCGCATTAACAGGTGCCCTATCTATGCTGTTTGGCGCAAAATTAATGGCACCACATGGCGGTCTATTCGTATTGCTAATTCCTAACGCGATTACTCCGGTTGTGATGTACCTTGTGGCGATCGCAGCAGGTACTGCGGTTACAGGTCTAGGTTACGCTTTCCTCAAAAACCGTACAGAATCAAAGCAAGCGACATCGGCAACGGCTTAACTCGATTCATTGCCTCCCCCCTTACTAGGCATAAGCACCTCACACGAGGTGCTTTTTTTGTTATGGGTTCAGTTAACAATCTACAATTCAATAACATAGTCATATGCAATTACATACTAATTGCATGCATATTTTGACCTGTACGCAGTGCGAATTTGTTGTATAGTGTGCGGTTTTTTTCATTAACTTAGCTTATGTCGTTAGTGCCTTTCCTCTATTTCTACTCACAATTCAACCAGTTAAATAGCAAAACTGAACAGTTTGTTAAACAGTTGAACCGGAATAAGCTTGAATATGCCCCATACCTCACTAAGAGAAGCTGAAGTGGTTGTAAGCCGACTCCGAACTGCGATCCATCTTGAAAGTGAACTCAAGGTAACAGTGAGCGCTGGCTTGACTGAAATATCTCACAGCTCTGAGCAATCATACAAACGAACAGACATCGCACTCTATGAGTCTAAGTCTTCTGGACGTAACCGTGTATCCATACTCCCTGCTTGTGAAGCTAGCACGATTGCTTGATTTTGGTGCATCTATTTGACCTATGATGCACCAATTCGTGACATTGATTTTGTAATCCATTTCTAACTTACTGATCTAACAGGCATCTTCTTCTTGGCTTAATTCTTGTACTACTCTCTATATCACCTTTACTGCACTAATATGGAGATTAGAATGCAAGACACTCTCACCGTTATACTCGCAGGGGGAATGGGTTCTCGACTTAGCCCACTCACGGATCACCGCGCTAAACCAGCTGTTCCTTTTGGTGGCAAGTACCGCATCATCGATTTCACGCTGACTAACTGTCTCCATTCAGGTTTGCGTAAAATTTTGGTGCTGACTCAATACAAATCGCATTCGCTGCATAAACACCTACGTGATGGCTGGTCGATTTTTAATCCTGAACTGGGTGAGTTTGTCACCGTTGTTCCCCCGCAAATGCGTGGCGGTGGTAAGTGGTACGAAGGCACGGCTGACGCGATTTATCACAATCTGTGGTTATTAGAGCGCAGCGATGCAAAGCATGTGATTGTGCTATCTGGCGATCATATCTATCGCATGGATTACGCTGAAATGCTTAAAGATCATATTGAGAATAATGCCGCGCTCACCATCGCTTGTATGGGAGTGCCAAGAAAAGATGCGTCTGCTTTTGGTGTCCTCTCAGCAAATCCCGATGGGCTGATTGACACATTCAGTGAAAAGCCTGCAAACCCTGACCCTATGCCAGGCGATCCTGATAAAAGTCTTGTCTCGATGGGTATCTACATTTTTGAGATGGAAACTTTGCAAAGAGTTCTAGAACAAGATGCAGCCAGTGAAAACTCGTCCCATGATTTTGGTAAGGACATCATCCCCAAACTGATCGATGAGCGTAAAGTCTATAGCTATAATTTCTGCTCTGATCGTGGACGTGTTGCAAAAGACTGTTACTGGCGTGACGTTGGCACCATCGATTCGTTTTATCAGGCCAATATGGATTTGCTTGAGCCTATACCTCCAATGAACCTGTATCAGCCAAGCTGGGGGATTCGTACCTACGAACCTCAGTTGCCCCCGGCTCGAACGGTCTCATCCGCTACTGGCAATGAAGGCATTTTCATCAATTCGATCATCGCCAATGGTGTGGTCAATTCTGGTGGTTCAGTGCAACATTCGATCATCTCATCCAATGTTCGCATTGATGATAGCGCAACCATTGTCGATAGCATTCTTTTTGATAGTGTTAAGGTCGGCAAGGGTTGTAGGTTGGTCAACTGCATCATCGATAAGCACGTCGTGATCCCCGACAATACAGAGATTGGTGTTGACCCAAAAGAAGACGCCAAGCGTTTCCAAATATCAGACAAGGGTATTGTGGTCGTTCCTGAAAGTTACAAATTTTAGTTAGATTGATCGTATAAGGCCTTGGAATAATCCAAGGCCTTTTTTTGTTTATAGTGGGCAATTCACCTCATCCCAGAACCAGTTAGATTGGGTTGGTGATTCCCAAGTTCCTGGGCTGTTTTTAGCGATAAAACACTTATCGTTATAGAGGTATGTAGTGCCATTTATAGCTTGGGTCACACCGGGTTCCCACTGCACTGCTGGACCAGTTGGGTTAGTACCGCCGTTGTCGCCACCAGTTCCACCATTACCGTCTCCGCCCTGTGAAAGATCTGCAAGTGGTAGATCAGGGTATTCCGCCTTCAATGCATATTCGACTCCGTTGATCTTCACTGTGTAGTTAGCCGGGCCAGAAATGGGTAAGTAATAGACCATGTCTAACTCATAAACCTCACCATTGGCCATGTTGTTCCAGCTTGGCAAAGAGAACGACACGCGATGCATTGTGCCATCAAGCCCGCCAATGTTGTTCGCTCTGGTATGTCCAGAAGAGATAACCGCGAGTCCACCGCCCGATTGATCTTTGGCGTTATCTGGCGCTGAGACAGGAATATCAAACTGGAACTCCGTCCCACCAGGAATGACCTGACCGGTATTGTTGGTAAAGGTCAATTTAGGGTTAATTGGGTAGTTTTGATCCCCGACTTTAAAGCCGCCCACCGTTACCGCTATATCGACAGCTTCTGCTGGCATTGCACCCGTCGCAACTTTATTGCCATAAGGTGTCGCCGTTGCAAATTTGTCGTAGATTGCCTTAGTCATCGTGTTACCCATATGGTACTCACCACTACCGTTAGCACACGCTTGTTCTGTCAGATCTACGCTGGTACGTTGACCATTCGCATCTAGGTTATAACAGTTATAGTCCCCTGCTAATTCCCAGAACATGATTCCACCAATCTCTTTGTCAATGACGTAGTCCGCTTTGACGGAAACTGACTGCTCATCTTCGGTTGAGAGGAAGACACTCTTCTCTGCATTCCATAGCCAAGGAGCAACGGCAACCGAATCATAGTTGCGTGTATAAGTACCAACCAGTTGGTGCTGGGGATTATTTGGGTCTAGTTTGTACGCCGATGCGTAGCTGCCTAAAATACCATTTTCTAGGTTTTTGGCGTGCCACATTGGACCTGAGCCTGCCCCCATCTCATTCCCTTTCGGGTCAGTATCGTGCCACATATTATCGATACCAATAGCACCGTTACCGCAATTGTTGCTTTCACCTTCACCCGTACCTTCAGGACATTCGGCCTGATTTGGCAGCGCAGCTCGACCCCATAGACCATTCGTCCCACCAGTTACTCCCTGCCAACCGCGTGTATAGTAAGGTACGCCGATATTGATTCGGCCAGCTGGCATTGAACCGCGGAAATAGTGGTATGCCCAATCGGTGTTAAGATAACCTATACCACCGTACTGAGCAGTGTTGTAAACGTTCCATTGCGCCAACTCTGAATCTTCACCAGTGTCATACAGTGCGGCGTTGTGACCAACATGATCGTTCCATGCGCCGTGCAAGTCGTAAGACATAATGTTGACGTAGTCGAGGTACTTGGTCACATCAAATGTTTCCATGCCGCGTAACAGGTACCCAGAGGATGGCGCGGCAATGGTGAGCATGTAGTGCGTACCATCCTGTGCAGAAGCTGCATCGAGTTTTTGACGAAGTACCTTCATCAGTTCTTGGTACGATGCCCATAAGTACGGACGGCGTGGTTCCATAAAATCTTTATCATATGGGTTTCCTGCGCCAGCCATTGAAGTTGGATATTCATAGTCAATATCTAAACCATCAAAACGGTAAGTACGCATCATGGCAACCGCAGAGTCGACAAATTTTTCTATCCCTGCGTGGTTAATTGAGCCGTCGGCATTCGTGGTCATCGAGTAGAAACCTCCGTCAGCGACGCGATTCCCATCAGCACCAAAGTGACCGCCAGTTTCTGCCCAGCCACCAATCGAGATCAAGGTTTTAACGCCATAGCGTTCCTTGTATGTAGCGAGTGCACCAAAGTGGCCTTTGAAGCCAAGAGTTGGGTCAATATCGACGCCTTGCCACTCTTTTCCAGTCGCGGCATTATTCGGATCATTGACATCACCCAGATTGACTTTGCCATCCGAGCCAATCCCTACAAACGCATAGTTAATATGAGTAAGCTGTTCCCACGGAATATCTTTCACCAAGTAAGCGGATTGAGGATCATCTCCTGCGCGCCAGCTGGTAAAGTAGCCAATAACTCGACGTGGATGATCCGCGCCCATTAATTCGCGTCCATCCTCGTCGTACTTGGTACAATAAGGGACATTGATGCCTTCCGTTTGATACAGGCCGTCAGGTCGACAGTTCGCAGCCGTTGGTTCACCGTTAACCACCAGCGAAGTCGTTGTTGAATTGGTTGTGGCACCTAGGTTGTCGGTCGCCCTTGCATATACTGGCAAACTACCCGCTCGGTTCGCGGTGTAGTTAAGTACATATGGTTCAGTAGTGACCGTTCCGACAAGAGCCCCAGAGACAAAGAAGTCAACCTTATCGATCGTTCCATCCGAATCAGCAGCATTGGCGGTAAGGGAAACTTGTGCACCCTGATCAACAACTTCATTCGACAATGAGATATTTATCGTTGGTGCAATATTATCTGGCGTATTCGAGCTGACGTTAATTTGCACGCTGCTTAGTTGACTCTTAACGCCAGCGTCATCATAAGATGCTACTGCAATTTGGTGCGCTCCAGATGTTGCAACCCAAGTCGACGTATAAGGAGCAACGCTTGCCTCCGCCACGACTGTGCCATCGACGACAAACTCCACTTTGCTGATTGTTCCATCTGCATCCGCTGCGTTGGCAGATAGAGTGACAACGTCACCTTCAGCAATCACATCACTCGCTTGAGGTTGAGTTAATTCCACCGTCGGAGCTTGGTTATCTCCTGCTGAAGTACAACTACCTAATTCACTCCAGAAGTCCCACTGGCTCGATGAGTTTAACGCTGGGTCATTGTTCCTTGTCCAATAATTAGCCTGATATCCTTTGCCCTGATACTCAACTTGATCGCCGCCTGAATAGGCAACGGTAGAGTCCCAACCAACTAGAGTCGTACAATCTATCGCTGCGTAGCTGTTAAACGCCATTAAGCATGACGCACTTAACGAGCTCAACGTGAACACGCGTTTCATTGTGTTCGGTTTAGATGTATGCATTTCCCGTAATCCTTAACTTGTTGTTTCACAATTAGATTTATTTTTGATTAACGCTGACGGACTTAAAATCCCCAGTAAAATAACACTAGATAAGATTAGGAAAATTCGCACGAAGATTATCGTAATAATCCAAATTGACTCGCAATACGGAATGTTATGCATGCAACAAGGTGAAACTTAATTTGCATCGATAACTAATTTTTGATTTATTTCATCAGAAAGAAATAAACCTCTCCACGCTTAGCATGAAGAGGTTTATTGTAGAAGATTGACTAGATCTCCTATAGGGAAGAAAGAGAATAGTTCTTTTTCTGAAAACAGTATTGCCCAATTGGCTGGAAAAAAACACTGTAAAGATGTCAGCGTCAGTTTCCCTTTTTATGCTGCATTTGCCTTCGGGGTTTCATTAAAGTGGCGCTTAAATTCGCGTGAAAACTGAGAAGTACTATTGTATCCAACCAATCGCGCAGCATCTGCTGCTTTAAGCCCTTCCAGTTGGATCAGTTCTCTTGCTTTGTTCAGTAAGTTCTTGCACGGTGACTGTGTCGGTATAGTTCTTCTAAAGACTTAGCGACACGAGCATAATGCCCCTCGTGTCTTACCAAATCAAACAAGAGGCAAGTCGCAATGCAATTTAGCTACGTAAACCCAACCCAGATTCACTTTGGTCAAGGTCAGATTCAAAGTATCAGTTCGACAATCCCTTCAGATCAAAAAGTTTTAGTTATTTATGGTGGCGGTTCTATTAAGAGCAACGGCGTATATGATCAGCACTAGAAGGTCATCAATGGTCCGAGTTTTCAGAAGTAGCTCCGCGTTTTCCCGCCATGTTGTGATAATCCACCTATTACACAGCACTAGCGCTTTTTACCCTCTCTGTCGTTACTTAACCTGATAACGATAGATCAAGTCATCGTAATACTGACCACCGATTTGGTAAGCGTCTTTCTCTCTTTCCGCGAGACTGAAACCCGCTTTCTCCAGCACTTTACACGACGCAACGTTGCCATCGGTTACAATCGCATTAACCGTTTGAATTGGATAGTTGTGAGTAGCATGGTCGATCAACGCAACCAATGACTCTGTCCCGTATCCACGTCCATGAAATTCCGGCAACAGCAAATAGCCAACTTCAATATGCTGTTGATTGTCTTCAGACAAACACAGCCCCGTCACCCCAATGGCATTACCCGATTGTTTCTCTTTAATCACTAAACACAACCAATGGCTGTTAGGCCAATTCCACTTTGGAAGACGAGATTCAAAACGCTGACGAATTTGCTCTTTCGTCGGTTTATCAAACGCATAACGAATCACATCATCATCTTGGTGCAATCGTTCAAAGAGCTGCCAATCATTTTCCGTGATTTGATCCATCAATAATTGTTTTGATTCTATTGGATACATTTAATTCCTCTAAGCTAATATCTCATCGAGTGCGTGCTTTGATTGTTCGACCAATGACCAAAGCTCACTGCGATGTTCCAGATACATCTCACACGGTTGCTGTGCTTTTTCTATCTCGAGACACAAATCGAACAGTGCCCCTAAGCCTAAACTGCCCGCCGATCCTTTGAGTTTATGAGCAAGTTGTTTAATCTCTCTTTGATCATTTTGCCCAGCCGCGCTATCTAACTGCGTAACAATCTCCTGAGCACCATCGCTGAACAAGCCACAGATTTCCACCATTTTGGCTTGCCCTAGCACTGCCATATCCGCTATCACTATTTTGGGGTCGATAATGGCTTGATTAACTGGTCGCACTGGCATGTCTTCTTTATGACAATCGTTTTGTTCTAACAATAACGACTTGCCCTCTAAACTATTTTGGATCATTTGGCTAAGTGCGTCCTTATCAAGCGGCTTAGGCAGATATCCATCAAAACCCGCCGCGATGTAACTTTCAACTTCTTCATTGTATACATGCGCCGATACCGCGATCATTGGCGTCGGCATTCGGTTGGACGAGTCAGTTTCTATTTGTTTCAACTCACCTAATAATGCAATTCCATCACAATCAGGCAGGTTGATATCCATCAGCACGATATCGAACGAATGCTGCTCGAAGTCACTCCTAGCGCTCTTTCCATCAACCGCCGTCATGACTTGATGTCCCATACTCGCCAAAAATCCTTCAGCGACCATGCAGTTAACCGGATTGTCTTCAATCAGCAAAACGCGTGCGGTCACGTTACAGTTGGTTACGGTATCTTGTTGTTGTACTTCCTGACCTAACTGTAGGGGAACAGAAAACCAAAAACGGCTCCCTTCGCCAAGTGAAGACTCAAGGTGGATCTCTCCCCCCATCGCCTCAACCAATCGCTTACTAATCGCCAGCCCTAAACCTGTGCCACCTTTACTACTCAATCCTCCTGATGCCTGAGTAAACGCATCAAACAAGTTGAGCTGCTCTTGTTCGCTGATACCTACGCCCGTGTCCGACACTTCGAACAACACATGTCCATCATTGTCAGGGTCATGAGCAACATAGATATCGACATGGCCTTTGTCAGTGAACTTGATAGCATTTCCGACAAGATTGTTAAGAACTTGACCGATTCGCGTCATGTCACCAAACCAGAATTTATCCACATCACTTTCGATACAATATTCGAGTTGCAGCGACTTTTCTTGAGCTCTTCCATTTAGTAATTGCTTGGTGTCATCCACCATCGCGTGCAGATTAAAGTCGATTGGACGAATTTCTAAATGCCCCGCCTCAATCTTTGAGTAATCGAGTACGTCATTGAGGATAGCAAGCAAGCCGTTACCACTGCGATTAATAACATCGACATAGTGGCCCTGTTGACTGTCCAACCCGGTATCTTTTAACAACCTAGCAGTCCCGAGTACGCCATTCATTGGTGTGCGAATCTCGTGACTCATCGTCGCTAAAAACGCCGATTTGGCACGGCTGGCTTGCTCGGCCTCTTGACGGGCGCGTGCATGGTTTTCTACTTCCTCATTTAATCTGACATTGGCGAGTTGTAATTGATGAGTACGCTCAGTCACTAGCTCCTCTAGATGGCCCTTATGCTGTTCGAGTTCTCGCTTCGCCTTGGCTTCACTTTCTGCGACCACCTTTAAAGCCTTTGCCGTGTTACGTGCAGTAATGATCGCTTGCCCCATATGTGCCAATTCATCATTGCCTTTAACGGCAAGTTCGACTTGCAACTGCCCTTTAGCGATTGAAAGCAACGCCGAGGAATATTCTGCAAGACGTTTAACCACGGATATATAGACCACTTTCCATACGATCAACACCACGATGACCATACCTAGCACCGTAATAATCGTCAGTGTTAGCTGAGCGTAATCGAGGGTCGTTTTTAGTTCTTCAACCGCCCGAGTCGTTGAAGCATTAGACTCGTCGACCAGCTTGTTTACGGTGGCATTAAGTGTAGAAAACTGAGTCAAAGTATCTTGCATCAATTGCTGCGCTGAACGTTCGTTCTCATATCGTTGAGTCAGCACATCAAAAACCACTTCACGACGTTCAAGTTTCTTGAGAAGTTCCGCCATCTGTTGCGATCGCGTAGGATCTTCTACACCCTGCACGCGTCGTTTCATAATATTCAGATTACTGCTGAACTCATCTCTAATGGTTTGAATACGATTGATATCCGATACCGTACGCACCTCCTCTATATGGTTAAGTAACTTAAACGCCAGTAGATGAAGTTCGTGTAATCGCTCGGATAGATCAAGATCGACTTCAACCAGAGCATCAAGCGCGTTATACGCCTGCTCTATCTGGCGTTTATCAAGGAGTGCGTAGATGTGAGTTACATTGGCAACAGCAATGGTAGATGTGTTGGCGACTTGAGTACGAGTAAGTTGTTCCAGCTCTAGAGCAAGGTCCCGAAGTTCACCTGTTCGTACCACAATATCTTGACTGAGGAATAGCCTTTTCTCGACCACAATTCCAAACTTAGCAAGCGTATCGATGACGATCTGAACATCCGACTCCAACCTCGTCAGTAACCCAGAGTCAAACGAATCAGAACCTAACTGTTTGATATGTGTTAGCAAAGATTCCAGCTGAGAAAACAACTCTTTTCCCGAACGTTGACGCTGCTCTTCGCTCTTCGCATTGGAAAGCGTCTGTACAGAAGAAATGATGCGTGAGCTTAATTCGGACACCTGTCTTGCTTCAATCATTGACGGGATCGCCGAATTAACCACATTTCGCTCTGTTTTTGCTACAGAACTAAAGCCAAATACCCCGATTAACGCAGAAATCAAAACCAATAACGCCATCGCAAGGAATGCCAACAGCAGTTTGCGTCCAATACTGGCTTTAGCTAGTAACATCGAGAATCTTCACTTCTTAAGTCTTCTATAATGCGCTATATTTTGCAGTGTTTAATCCGCCTTTACCAACGAAATACTGCATGTCTTTGATCTCAGCTATCCAAAAGCGAGCCACACTGTTAACTTCAATGCTACTCCTCGCAGCGGCATTTAATGCCCACGCGGAACAACCGCTACGAATTTGTGCCATCTACCCGCATTTAAAAGATTCATACTGGTTGTCGGTCAATTACGGGATGGTTGATGAGGCAAAGAAACAACACGTCGATCTCAGAGTATTGGAAGCGGGAGGCTATCTTAACCTCGAAAAGCAACGCGAGCATATGTCTCTGTGTGTGCGTTGGAATGCCGACGCGATCATTCTTGGTACAGTCGCCCCAGATCTGTTTTATAGCTCACTTCGTCAGAGCGTTGGTTCGATCCCTGTGTTTGCAACGGTAAATCAGCTGATTGTAGACAAAGAAAACAGCTCCGCTCTGAAAGGTGAAGTGGGTGTTGATTGGTACTGGATGGGCTACTACACCGGTGAGTATTTAAAAAACAAACACCCACAAGGTTCCGGTCAAATAAATGTTGCGCTTCTACCTGGCCCGAAATCGAGTGGCGGGACCAAACCGGTCATTAAAGGCCTCTATTCTGCGCTTAAAGGCAGTGATATCCATATCGTAGAAACATTATGGGCTGACAATGACAAAGAGTTACAGCGTAACCTTGTTCAGCATGCCATAGACAATACAGAGTTGGATTACATTGTAGGCAGCGCAGTAGCCATCGAGGCTGCAATCAGTGAATTACGCAGCACAGACCAAGTTGGGCAAATTGGATTAGTTTCAACTTATCTCAGTCACGGTGTCTACCGTGGTCTTTTGAGAAATCGCGTTGAGTTTGCCCCGACAGATAAGATGGTCGAACAAGGTCGTCTGTCTGTCCTTCAGGCTGTTCACTATTTGAAAGGCGAACCTTACGAAAAGATCCAAGCACCGATCATAGAACCACTGACACCAAACAAACTCAACCCGAAGGTGATTGCCCAATCCCTTTCACCCTCGGAATATCGACCCACTTTTTACGTCTATAACGAAAACAATTAGGAAGTCTAAATGGAAAAAACGACTCGTACCCTGCCTGCACATAAACATGTGGCGCTTGTCGCTCACGACAACTGCAAACCAGAGCTATTACGCTGGGTAAAAGAAAACAAAGAGAAGCTACAACGCCATTTTCTTTATGCAACAGGCACCACTGGCACAATGCTAAGCAAAGAGACAGGGCTCGCGATCAAAAGCATGATTAGCGGCCCAATGGGCGGTGACCAACAAATTGGTGCGCTAATCTCTGAAGGTAAAATTGATGTATTGATTTTCTTTTGGGACCCACTCAATGCAGTGCCTCATGATCCTGACGTAAAAGCACTACTTCGTATTGCGAGTGTATGGAATATCCCAGTAGCGACAAACCGTGCAACGGCTAAGTTACTGTTTGCATCACCTTTGATCGAACAAGAAGTCGACATAGAAATCCCCGACTATCAAGCCTACCTAGCGAATCGCACCTAGTTGATTGTTAATTGCCCGTGGTAGTCACGGGCTTTTAATTTATCAGATTGACAATTGAACCTATTGTCGCTTTGGCATTCGTTTCTTCACCAAATTAGGGCACACATCTCATCTGTGGCCTCAATTTAGACCAAAATCCAATTGTAAGCACATTCTTATATCGCTAATCTGTCAGTGAATAAGAAATAAACTAATAAAAGCATCCAGTCTAAATTTTTGCTGCCGAGAGATTCCTTTATGGATAACAATGACAAGCTCAACGAAGTTTTGTGCTGCCCACTATGTGGTAGTGAAGAATACTTACTCTCTGAATCTGACAGTATGTTGTGTGTAGAGTGTGGTTCTTTTTTCGAAAATGTTACTCAACTAGCCCCAACCAACTGTGCTATATCCGTGCTTAATGTGCAGTGCTTAATCGCTTCATCAGCTAGCCACTAAAAAATCAACACAAGATCTGTTCAAGCTCGTTGAGATGACGGATCTTTTTCAAATCAAACACATGTTCACGATCATTTAGACCAGTAAGGTGAATTGAGCGAACTCCCGCCCTAACACCAGCCTCTAAACCCTTAGGGGTGTCATCTATATAAAGGCATTGCTCGCGAGTGAACCCCATATTCATCACACAGTATTGAATAAGATCGGGCTCTGGCTTCCAACTGTTAGTATCAAATGCAGAGAAAATTTTACCGCTGAAGTAAGGCAACAGACCAGTCAGGTCAAGACAACGCTCGATTTTATCTTTAGGGCCATTTGACGCGACACAGTACTCAATGCCTTTGTCATCAAGGAACTGTAATAAATCAAACACCCCGTCCATTGGCTTTAGCTGTAGTTCAAACAGTCGATCCAATATATCTCTGTAAACGGGTTCGAGTTGGTCGATAGAAACGTTGACATCTAATCGCTTCTTAGTGGCCGCAAGAATATCAGCAAGCTTACCGCCTTCGAAATGGCTGGCTGCTGCTTCATAAGTGAGGGTGGCACCAAATAGAGCAAACGTGTCACACAGTGCTTGGCAGCAAAGTCTCTCACTATCGACTAACGTGCCGTCACAATCGAAGATTACACACTGAACTTGGGACTCTGTCATGCTCATTACCTTGTTAATTCGCCAAGAGAAATAATAAGGTAGTGAGTATTAAATGGAATGATGTGCTTAACACTTCCCTTGATAAATAGAAGTTTATGTCAGATTTTTAGACCATGTCACCATTTTATCGTTGGCACAATGATGAAGTCATCACTGCTCAATGATGAAGGTGTGGCTATCGTCAAGTGGCAGATCGAGTTTAGTGTAAAGCGCAGCAAGAAATCCTTCTTCAGTCACTTCAGTGCCGCTGCTTTTCAATACAACATCAGAAATTAGAACCGTTTGCTGGTCTATGGTAATTATCGCCGCAGCTACCGCCTCACCTTCTTTAAAACCAAGATAGAGTGAGCAAGGTTCTGAATAGATGATTTGGGTTAAAAACTCAACGATCAGTTGTTGATCGGACTCATTACTCCAACGACCAGCCTGCAATAATGCAAACATCACCGTAAGACGATGGAAGTCGACCAGAAAGATATCTTCTGGTGCCATCTGGCTATCCGCCACCGGTATCTCTGACAACGTTTGGTACTGACGGACAGATACGGCGTCTTTGTACAGTTCCATACCCGCGATGCTCTCTTTGGTAGGAAACTCGACATCTACTTGCTGATAAAGCCATTGGTTTTTGATTTCAGCAATTTTTGGCAAAGTCATAGTCTAGGGTGAACCTGTACAGATAGTGAGAATGGAGCGAGAAGCTTACTAGATAACGCCTTGAGGCGACAAGTCTTTTAGCCAGTTATTCGCAAACCACTCTAAAAAGCGGATATGCTCATTACATTAAAGCGCAGACGAGCCAATTTCTTGCTCATGCTCTTCAATTGGGTGAACCAAGATATTGTGAACATCCACTTGGTCATTCTCGGGGAAGACGGTATCAGGTGTGAGTACATCGGTTGAGCCGTCAGGTGTCCAGGTAATAGTGATACCATTATCCAACTCAGCAATAAAGTGTTGCCCTTGCTGCACCGCCTCACGCTTCGCCACGCGATCACCGTATGCACTTCCTTCGCCCGTTTTTATACCAACGATTTGTTGCTTGCCATTTTCATCGGTGTACATATTGAAACGGACACGCATCGTAACTGTGTCACTCGTCGCAAACTCAGGGTTGCCCTCAAGTGTTCCATCGCCAAGCTGCGAAGGCCACAAAGCAGCAACTAAACCGCCACCGACGCGGGCAAAGCTGCTGAGAGCCTCACCTGTGATACTCCATTTCCCTAGCGTAGAGGTGGTGTTGGTACTGATAATCCCAAGGTTAGAACTGGTTGTACTCGCTGGCAACGCTAAAAATGCCAATTTGCCATAGTCTGTTGCCTTCGATTCGGTAGACACTATTTTCAGATTTACAACGGGAATGTCTTTTTCAATCCACTCAGGACGATTGATCGATGCGATTGAGGTAGCGACTAAGCATCGCTCGGTGTAGTTATAGAAAGTGTTTAAAGGTTGATTAAATCGCTTGGGGCTCTCTGGCGGTATCTCGTAAACAGGCTCTTTTTCAATGTTTAGCGGTTGCTGTTTTTCTACATTCAGAGAA